>NZ_JBFAMQ010000005.1:354514-449089 GCF_040674615.1 Glycomyces sp. NPDC049804 | reverse complement strand
TGAACGCCTGCCGCGCCCGCGCCAACGACAGCTCGGCCTCGGCCGCGCCCTCGGTGTAGTCGAACGCCGCGCGCGGCGTGCGGCGCTTCGCGATGGCGCGCAGGTCCTCGATCGTCAGCGCCGCCCGCAGGCGCCGCCGCTTCGCGTTGAAGTCGGGCTTCTTGAACTTCACCAAGGGCAGCAGGTCCTTGGGGCGGGGAAATTGTCGCTGAGTCATACCGGCTCTTTGAATCGTTTCATTCTCTATATCGAGCAGAGCCTATCCCACCCGCCGCTCCCGCGCCAGACCCCGCCTCCGGCGTCGAGAAGACGCCGGAGGCGGGGACGGATCAGCCGTTCCGCAGCCAGACGGTGGTCTCGCCCGGCAGCTCGCCGTCGACCGGCCCGCTGGCGAGCAGCACCTCACCGGCCGGCAGCGGCACCGGGGCCGCGCCGAAGTTCGCCACGGCCTCCCAGCCGTTGGCGCGGCGCAGGTGCAGCACCTGCGGCTCCGACTCGACCCAGGTGAGCGACTCGTCGGTCTGCAGCTCCCGGCGCAGCGCCAGCGCGTCCCGGTACAGGTTCAGCGTCGAGCCCGGGTCGTCCGATTGCGCCTCGACCGAGATCTCGCCGAACCACTCCGGTTGCGGCAGATGGGCTTTCGCGGGACCGAAGCCGTACGACTCGCCGGCCGCGCTCCACGGGATCGGTACGCGGCAGCCGTCGCGGCCCACGTCCACGCCCGGGCTGCGGAAGAACGTCGGGTCCTGCCGCGCCGCGTCGGGGATGTCCGCGACCTCGCCCAGGCCGAGCTCTTCGCCCTGGTAGAGGTACGCGCTGCCCGGCATCGCGAGCATGAGCAGCGTCGCGGCCCGCGCCCGGCGCAGCCCGGCCTCGGCGTCCACCACCGGGTCGGCGCCGCCCGAGAGCAGCCACGCGCGGTTGTAGTGCCGCGGCCGGTCCCCGTTGGGCGGCAACCCGTACCGGGTCGCGTGGCGCACCACGTCGTGGTTGGAGAACACCCAGGTGGTCGAGGAGCCGGAGGCCGCGGCCTGCTCGAGGTTCTCGACGATGATCTTGCGGTAGGCGTCGGCGTCGAAGTCCGCTTCGAGCAGGTCGAAGTTGAACGCCTGGCCCAGCCCTTCGGCGCTGGCGTAGCGGGCGCGGCGCGCGGGCGGGTCGACCCAGGCTTCGGCGACGGCGATGCGCGGCGGGTCGTACTCGTTGAAGACCTCGCGCCATCCGGCGTAGATCTCGTGCACTTCGTCACGGTCCCACAGCAGGTGGGTGCCGGTGGCCCGGTCCATCGCCTGGAGCTGGGCCTCGCTCGGCAGGTCGTCGGGCAGGTCCTTGGCGAGGGCGTGCGCGACGTCGACGCGGAAGCCGTCCACGCCCCGGTCCGACCAGAACCGCAGGGTCTGGAGGAAGTCGGCGCGCACCTCCTCGTTGTGCCAGTTGAAGTCCGGCTGCTCGGGTGCGAACAGGTGGAGGTACCACTGGCCGTCGCCCACCGGGTCCCAGGCCGGGCCGCCGAACATGCACTTCCAGTCGGCGGGCGGCAGCTCGCCGTGCGGGCCGAGCCCGTCGCGGAAGACGTACCGGTCGCGTTCGGGCGAGCCCTTCGGCGCGGCCAGCGCCTCCTTGAACCACTCGTGCTGGTCGGAGGAGTGGTTGGGGACGATGTCGACGATGAGCTTGATGCCCGCCGCGTGGAGGGCCGCGACCATCGCGTCGAAGTCGGCGAGGGTGCCCAGGCGCGGGTCGACGTTGCGGTAGTCGGCGACGTCGTAGCCGCCGTCGGCCAGCTCGGACGGGTAGAACGGGCTGAGCCACACGGCGTCGACCCCGAGCCTCGCGAGGTAGTCGACGCGGGAGGTGATGCCGGGGAGGTCGCCGATGCCGTCGCCGTTCGCGTCGGCGAAGCTGCGCGGGTAGATCTGGTAGACGGTGGCCTGACGCCACCAGTCGGCGTCGATGCGCGTGCCCGGGGTGGTTCCGGTCGCGCCGGTCAGCAGCTCGGTCATTGAGCGTGAGCCTTTCAGGGATTGATAGGGTGATTAAATCTAGGTGTTAAATCAACTCCGTCCGCCATACTGGTACACGGGAAGGCGAGGTGTCAAGAGGCGTGGCCGACTTTGATGACAGGACCGGGTTCTCGCAGAAGCGAGCGAACGCGGCAGCCGTGCTCGACTACGCCTGGGACCAGGGGGCCTTCACCGCGAGCGACGCCATCGAGGCGACCGGCCTGACCCGTTCCACCGTGATCGCGCTGGCCGACGACCTCGTGGAGCGCGGATGGTTCTGCGAGCTGCCGAACGCGCGCGCCGCGGGGGAGTACCGCAAGGGCCGCCCCGCCCGCCGGTACGAGCTGCGGTCGAGCGCGGGCGTGGTCGTCGGCGTCGACGCCGGTCAGCACTGCGTCACCGCCGCGGTCGCGGACCTGCGCGGCCGGGAACTCGCCCGCGCCCACACCGACGTCGACGAGGACAGCGCCGAGCAGCGCCTCGCCGTCGCGGACACCGTGATCGCGAAGGCCCTCAGCGAGGCGGGCGCGCTCGAGCAGTCGGTACTCTGCGTCGCCGTCGGCGTGCCCGCCCCCACCGACCTCGACGGGGTCTCTCCCGAAGGGGAGCAGGGGTTCTGGTCCCGCATGAACCCCGGTTTCGCCGCCCACCTGCGGGAGCGCGGCGACGCGCACGGCTGGCTCATCGAGGTCGAGAACGACGCCAACCTGGCCGCGATCGCCGAAGGCGCGCTCGGCGCGGGCGCCGGGGCCTCCTCGTACATCACCCTCATGACCGGCGAGCGGTTCGGCGCGGGCTACGTCGTGGACGGCCACCTCGTGCGCGGCACGCGGGGCGCCGCAGGCGAACTGCGGCTCCTGTCCCTCGTCGAAGGGGTCGGCTCGACCCACGGCATCGCGGCCCTGCTGCGGGCCTGGGCGCTCGAAGTCCGCGACTCAGGCGCCGCGGACGCCGCCAGCGCGCTCATGACGACCCCGAAGGCGGACCTCGGCGCTCCCGTCGTCTTCCGCGCCGCGGAAGCGGGCGACCCGGCCGCGCTGGCGCTCCTCGACCGCATGGCCGAGCGGCTCGCGCGGATCTGTGCGGTGCTCGGCGGCCTGCTCGACGTCGAGCGCATCGTCTTCTCCGGTGCGGTGGCCGACTCGGTCGGCCTGCTTGTGCCGCGCACGGCCGCCCGCCTCGACGAGCTGACCCACCCGCCCGCGCCCGAGCTGATCGCCTCTACGCTGCACGGCGGCGTGGTCAGCACCGGCGCGGTCGTTCGGGCGCTGCAGATCGTGCGGGCGAACGCGATCGCGCTCGACCCTGTCGCACCTTCATTGGAATAAAGCATTCCGTTCTGATATGCTCGACTCGCACCCGTTCCCGAGGACGAAAGCGAGCGCGCCATGAGCACCCGACCCGAACCGATCCCCGAGGGCTACGGCACCGTCACGCCCTGGATCATCACGAGCGACACCGCCCGCGTCATCGCCTTTATCGAAGCCGCCTTCGACGGCGAGGAGCTCGGCCGCGTCGAGCAGCCGCCCGGGAAGATCGGCCACGCCGAGGTCCGCATCGGCACCTCGATCGTGATGCTCTTCGACACCCCGTTCAAAGTGGACACGCCTGCGATGCTGCGGCTCTACGTCGAAGACGCCCAGGCCACCCTCGACCGCGCCGTGGAAGCCGGCGCGACCGTCGTGACCCCGCTGACCGACGTCCAGGCCTGGGGCGACCGCGTCGCCCGCCTCCGCGACCCGCTCGGCAACCTCTGGTGGCTGCAAGAGCGCGTCGAGGCCCCCTCTCCCGAGGAGGCCATGCGCCGCATGGGCGAACCGCAGTACCTCAAGGCCATGGAGCAGACCCAGGTCATGGACGCCCCCGGCCTCGCCTGACCGCGAAGGCCCCGGGACCGGAGGACCCGCTCCGGACCCGGGGCCTTCACTCACTCCGCACGAATGTCGTCTACATAGACCGTTCCCGAAACGGTCGCCCCGCCATAGCCCAGGTACAGGTTGAACGCCGACACCTCCGCCAGGTGCGCGGCGTCCAGCAGCTCGCCCGCGTGGCCGGTGTCCCAAGGCGCGGGCCGGAAGTCGGTGAACGGCGCCGCCACCTCCGCGCCCGCGGTGTCCGACAGGCCCGTGTTGTACTCGAAGTACGCGCCCTTCGCCACCACCTGGATCGTCATCCCGTTCGACGAGCCGTCGCCCTTGAGCCACAGCTTCAACGCGCTGAACGCCGTCCAGTCGGGACCGACGGACTTCCCGATGCCCGTGTACCCCGCGCTCGCGAAGTCGTACGAGTACGCCAGACCGTAAGCGCCCGAAGCCTTGTGCTCCGCAGAGAGCTCGGTGGCGTTGCCGTTGACGTGGCTGTACGCCTCGCTCAGCGTCAGGTCGTCCCCCGCGTACCCCTCGAAGTCGTCGATCCAGCCCGCCGGGAGCGGCTCGACCTCGCCGAGGAACACCAGCGCCGAGCCGGTGTAGGTCGTCGCGCCCGCCTTGGCGCTCACCGACACCGTCACCGTCCGGTTGTCCAGCCAGGACGGATCGATCGCCCACTTGCCCGAGTAGAACCCCGCCGAGTCCCGCGTCAGCGCCACCGGCGCGCCTCCGTCGACGGCGAAGGTCGCCCTCCGCGTGGTCGCCGAGGTCAGGCGCATCCGGACCGTCGTCTCGGTCGTCGTGACGCGCTGGCGGTCGGTCGGGGTCACCAGGTGCAGGAACGGCGCGCTCGGCACCGCGTGCACCCGCCCGTCGAACACGCCCTCGAGGTCGGAGGCGAACAGCGAGTACGGGTCGTCGTAGAACGCCGCGAAGTCCGGCTCCAGCGCGTGCCCCGGGAACGGCACGTACGCCCGGTTGGTACCGCCGAAGTTCGCCCAGGTGAGCATGTGCGACACCCGGCTCGCCTGCGGGTCGTCCTTGAGCGCGCCCAAGAGGTCGGTGAACCAGTTCAGGTTCCGCCCCTCGGCCCCGGACTCGCCGAACTCGGTGAACGCCGGCACCTTGCCGCGCTCGTCGGCCAGGCCCACGATCATCGCGAGGTCCTTCACGGTGCCCGCCAGCCACTCCGGGCTGCCCGCCGAGTTGTCGTAGGCGTCGTAGCCGAGGACGTCCACGAACTCGTCGCCCGGGTACGTCTTCATGTAGCCGGTCGAGTCGCCCCCGAAGCTCGAGTTCGGCGAGTACGAGTACAGCAGGTTGTGCACCTTCTTGGTGTCCCGCAGGTACTCCACGGTGTACCGGAAGATCTCGATGAACTCCGCGGAGGTGCAGTGCCCGGCGCCCCACCAGAACCAGCCGCCCGTGTTCTCGTGGAACGGCCGGAACACGACGGGGATCGGCGTCCCGTCAGACCGCTTGGCGCCCTTCACGGCCGCCGCGATCCGGTCCAGGAACCCGTTGAAGTCGGCGTGCTTCGCGCCGCCGGGCAGGATCTGGCCGACGACCCGGCCCGCCGTGTCCCAGAAGTCCCCGCCCGTGACGAAGTTGTACATGTGCGCGCTGAGCACGTTGATCCCGCCGAGCGCGTCGGACTTCTCGAAGGCCCAGCTCATGGCCTCGATGTTCTGCTCGACGGTCCCGCCGTAGACGCCCGGCTTCTGGAACCCGTCGAGGATCAGGGTGTCCCAGCCGAACACGGCCGGGTAGTCGCCGGTGGCGGCCTCGACGTCGGAGGTCGTCTCGGTGTACGTGTCGAAGGTGAACCCGTCGGTGAGGGTGTGCTCGTGGCCGAACAGGATGCCCTGGCCCTGCTGGTCGAGCATGTACTGGAACAACGCGCGCGTCTCGGGGGTCGCGCAGTCGTCGACGAGCTTCACGCGGCTGGCGCGGGCCGTCTCGGCGCCGGCGGAGAGCGGCACGGCGGCGGCCGCCGCAGCGGCGGCGCCCAAGGTGATGACAGCGCGGCGGGGCGCGCGGAACGCGGGAAGAGCCACTTGCGTCTCCTTTGGAACGAAGGGCCGGCCCTCCGGTGAGGGGTGGATCCGGTATGCGGGCTTGACCTGGGGTTTCAAGGCGCTGAATCGGCTAAGCCGACCACAGGATATTCATAGTGTTTCATCGATGTCAACGGCTCTGACGCTCCTGAATCGGTTGAGGAACGGCCTTGGTCCCGCACTGTCCGGGACATTGACGGACGGCTATGCGCCCTGCTGCCAGCGCCGCGATCGCCTAGGCTTGTCGGACATTGACCGCCCCCGGACCCCGAGGTGCAGCCGTGGAACCCGGAACGCTGATCGCCGACCGCTACCGACTCGACGCCTCGATCGCCTCCGGAGGCATGGGCACCGTGTGACGCGGCTACGGCACCCGCCTCAAACGGGCCGTCGCCGTCAAGATCCTCAAGTCCGGCTTCGAGCGCGACGAGAACGCCCGCGCCCGCTTCGAGCACGAAGCCCACGCCGTGGCCTCCTTGCGCCACAACGGTATCGCCGCCCTCCACGACTACGGCGAGACTGAGGACGAGCAGGGCGCGGTCCTCTCCTACCTCGTGATGGAGCTGATCGAGGGCCGGTCGCTCACACAGGTCCTGCTCGGCGGTCCGCTCGAACCGGCCGAGGCGATGCGCGTGTGCGCCCAGGTCGCCGCGGCCCTGCAGGCGGCCCACGACGCCGGGATCATCCACCGGGACGTCAAGCCCGCCAACATCATCATCGACGAGCGCGGCCGCGCCGTCCTGGTCGACTTCGGCATCGCCCTCTCTACCGGGCGCGCCTCGATCACCGAGTCGGGCCTCCTCCTCGGCACGCTCTGCTACGCCTCGCCCGAACAGCTCGAAGGCCACGAGCTCACCCGGCCACCGACGCGTACTCGCTCGGAGCGGTCGCCTACGAATGCCTCGCCGGGACGCCGCCGTTCACCGGCGAGACCGCCGGGGCCATCATCAACGGGCACCTGCACCAGCCCCCGCCCCAGTTTTCCGAGACCGTGCCGCCCGCGCCCGCCGCCGTCGTCTTCCAGGCCCTCGCCAAGGACCCCGAGAACCGCTGGCCCTCGGCGGCCGCGTTCGCCGCGACCGCCGAGCACGCCGCCGCGAACCCCGCAGCGCCGCATGCCGCCCCGGCGCTCGCCCCGGCCCCGCGGCCGAGCCGGTCACCGCCGCGACCCCCTTTCCGGCCCCCGTGCTGCCGCCCCGCCGCCCGAAACGCAAGCGGCTCACGGTCATCCTGCCGACCGCCGCCGTCGCGATCGTGGCGGCCGCCGCCGCATTCATGCTCTCGCCCTGGCTCAGCGAAGCGGGCGACGCCGATGGCGGCGACCGCGGCACGCTCGCCGCGCAGGACTCCTCCGCCGAGACCGAGTCCGCGCCGGCCGTCGCGGGCACCACGACCCCCGCACCGTCCGCATCGGACACCACGAGCGCGGCCGCGACCGAATCCGAAGCCGACCAACCGGTCGGAGACGCGGACGGCGACGACGCGGCGACCACGGGCGGCGCCGCCGGAGACGACCGCGGCGAGCCCACCGGCGGCACCACCACCGAGGAAGGCGGCATGGTCGACGGCAGCCCGCCGAACCTCCCCGACGTGCGCGGCGAGTGGTACACCGACGCGAAGGACCGGCTCGTCTCGGAGGGCTGGGAGCACGTCTCCCTCGTGCCCGACCGCGACGACCCGGACAACGGCCAGACCGAATGCAGCGTCCTCGCCCAGGACCCCGACCCCGGCTCCCCGACCGACTACGACACCCCGATCGCCTTGACCTACCTCGAGTTCGCCGACGGCGACTGCTAGGGCCGGTCGAACGGGAATCGGTGACCCGCGAACAGCGCGGTGTCGCCGCTGCCGCCGCGCTGGCGGAGGGCGTAGGCGATGAGGGCGTGGTCGAGGATGTGGAGGCGGCTGCCCTCGGCCTCGCCGTCCGGTGAGAGCCGGTCGATCACCCAGTCCATGGCGGACTGCCCGCCATAGCGCGGCCGGGGCTCGAACACGAGGTCGGCCGCCCCGATCTCGCCGAGGACGTTCACGAGGTACCCGAAGGGGTAGGGCCGGTTGACCCGGTCCTCGTCGGTGCGGTCGAGGTCGGGGTAGGAGTCGGCGACGCGTTCGAGCATCGCGTGCGGGACGAGGTCCATCCGCCCGGTGAGCATGGCGGTCTGGATCAGGTACGGGTAGGCGATGCCGGTGAGGAAGAAGTTCTCGCCCGGATCGAGGTGCCGCCACGTGCCCACAAGGGACTCGAGGTACCGGTCGAGGGACGGCACCTGCGAGCGCAGTCGGCCGAGGTTGCTCAGCGCCATCAGGTAGTACAGGCCCATGTGGGTGCGTTCGGCCGGGTCGAGCGCGGCCATGAGGTCCCGGGCCTGCGCGAGGCGGTCGCGCCCGCGCAGCAGGTGGTCGGGCCGTCCGACCACGGCCACGGCGTTGAGCATGGTCAGCAGCGGGTAGACCTTCCCGAACGCGGCGCTCAGCGGCTGCGGGAAGGCCGGCGGCATCCCGATCTCGTCGTCGCGGTCGAGGTAGTCGAGGACCTCGCCGATCGCATCGCGGCCGCCGGCGGTGAGGCGGTCGCCGTGTCCGATGAGCGCGGTGACGGCGATGAGCATGGACCCGCCCCGGCCGCGGAAGAACGGGGAGGGGACGCGGTCGATGAGCCCCAGCGCCTCGCCGATGTGGTCGCGGTCTTCGACGAGTCGCGCCTGGAGTCCGAGCTGGCCCTGGGCGAGGAAGACCGCGGTGTAGGCCGAGAGGCGTTCGTAGTCGCCGTGCCGGCCCTGGTTCTCGTCCTTGATCTGGTCGGGGGCGACGGCGTCGACCAGGGCGAGGGTCTCGGCGGGGATGTCGGCGTCCCCGCCGGTGAGGAGCGCGGGATCGAGGCCGAGCTTCGCCCAGGCGTCCATGAGGATGCACCCGGCCATGATGCGCCAGTAGGGGTTCGGCACGGCGCGCGCGGCCTCCATGATGGGGCCGAGGGCGCGCGCGGCGCGCTGGTCGGACAGGCCGGGCCGGGCGAAGTTGAGGACGAGTTCGGCGAGGTGGCCGGAGAAGCGGGTGTACGCGTTGCCGGGCACCGTCTTCGCGAGCCGGTCGAAGGCGCCTCTGATGCGGGAGGCGGCGAGCGGGTCGTAGCGGACGGGGTGCTGGCCGAGTCCGATGCCGCGGACCATGCGGCTCCACGGGGTGGCGATGACGCGGGTCTCGGCGGGGAGGCCGTCGAGGGAGGCGGGTACGGCGATGGAGGGAGTGGCCATCGAGGCGTGTCCTTTCGGGAGGGTGGAGGGCGCCGGGCGCGGCATGGGCCGCGCCCGGCGGGGCGGCTCATCGGGGGACGGGGATTCCCAGGAACTCGGTGCGGGTGCCTTCGAGCATCTCGGCGGCCCAGTTGAGCCACTTGACGCCTTCGCAGTAGATGGCGACGGGGCGGCGCTGGACGAGCGGCGTGTCGGTGAGGGTGCCGTCGAGCTCGGCCTGGAAGTGGAACGGCGGCATGGCGGTGAAGTGGGTGCCCATCATGAATACGAACCGCACCAGCCAGTCCGGGTCGTCGGCGAGGAACGGGGAGTCCGGTTCGTCGAGCCCGAGCGCGGCGGTCATGACGGACGCGAAGTGGTCTTCCATGCCCTGCGGCCGTTCGGGGGTGACCGGCGCCCCGGTGACGGCGACGTCCCGCACCCGGTAGGCCCGCTGGAACGGGTTGCCGGGGGTGAAGGACACGTCGATGCGCGGCTCGCGCCCCGGCCCGGTGTCCACGGAGAGCTTGAAGTGCTCGAAGTGGATCTCGTCGTAGTGGCCGATGGAGTTGTGCCAGGGCTTGTTGTCGTACATCGGGTCGTCGCGGGTGTCGGCGCCGCTGCTCTCGAAGCCGATGGCGCGCGGGTCGAGGAACCTGATGCCGAGCGACGCGTCGGTGGCGGCCGCGAGCGCCGCGTCGATGCGGTGCGCGGGCGCGCCGGTCTCGATGAGCCGCTGCGCGGCTTCGAGGGCGGCGGTGTCGGTCAGTTTGACGTTCTCGGTGTTGGTGTCGCCCATGACGAGCGCGTGGTAACGCGGTTCGAGGCGGGCCTGGTGCTCGGGGTGCGCCCGGAACCAGGCGAGGAGCGCCCCGGCGTTGCGGTAGGGCCGGCCGTCGATCCAGATCCGGTCGGGGCCGAGCAGGTCGGGCCCGAACGTGCGCGGCGCGGTCCTGGCGCTCAGGGCGAGCCGGTCCTCGATCTTCTTGAAATAGGAGGCCTCGAGGGTCCCTCCCGGCGAGGGGACCCGCCCGAAGGAGTGGACGTCGCGGTGCAGGGTCCGCACGAGGTGCTCGTAGATCCGGGCCACGACCGCCGGATCGGGGACGCGGCGCTCGATGTACCGGCTGACCTCCTCGCCGGGGACGTAGCTCATCTCGTAGATCACCTCAGCGCAGGAGCCGCCGCTGAGCGCGGGGATGGACCGCTCGGTGACCGCGTACACCTCCGGGAAGCGCCGCAGGACCGGCCCCGGCAGGGCCTGCAGGAACTCGGCCTGCTTGCGGGCCTTGGCGAACGGCGGCAGCATGACGCCTTCGCCCGCCGGGTCCCAGGAAGCGGTCACGAGCGCTTCGCTGAGGACCTTCCGGACGGTCACGTCCGTCTCGCCCGGCTTGGACAGGAAGATCGTCATCGATTCGCTGCCGCCGCGGCCGAATCCGGTGATCCGCTCGCCGGCGTGGACGTAGGCGTTGATGGTGCTGGAGAGGATGCGGCGGTGCTGGGCCTGGCGCAGCACCAGGCCCTGCTCCGCGGTGAGCGTCCCGGTGGCCCGGTCCTCGGCGGCGTCGAGCGCGGGGTTGAGGCCCCGCTGCCACACCTCCTGCGGGTCGCTGAGGTTGACGATCTCGACCCGGTACCGGCCGCCCCGGACGTCGTCGGGGTCGAGCCGGGAGCCGAGCGCGATCACCTCGGCGTCGCCGCTGAGGTGGATGGTGCGGATCGGTTCGTCGAGCGCGCCTTCGAGGAAGATCGCCCGGGCGGCGGCCGCGAGGTCCTTCTTGGACTGGAGGGGGACGCCGTCGGGGCCGATCACGGGCAGCTCGGCGTCGCGCATCGCGCCCATGAGGCGCTCCAGCGCGAAGCGGGTGCCGCTGCCGCGCAGGACGGCCGCGTACAGCTCGACGACGTCGGGCGGGGTGACCGCGTTGGAGGCGGCGAGCGCGACGAGCCAGCCGAGCGGGTCGCCGCCGATCAGGTACGTGTCGCTCTGCTGGAGGACGGCGGGCCGGTAGAGCCGCAGCAGTTGGAAGACCGCGTACTGGCAGGCGATGCGGTCGGCGGCCTCCGCCTCGCCCTCGGCGGGGTCGGTGAGCCGCTCCATGAGCCGTTCGTGCACCAGCGCGGCGAGTGGCTGGGTCGCGGTCAGCTGGTCGGTCTGGCGGCGCAGCGACTCGGGGTCGGCGTCGGGCATCCGGTCGAAGTGGGCGACGAGGACTTCGGGCCGGGCGGCGGCCACGGCGCGGGCGCTGAAAGCGCCCGATCCGTCGACGATCCGCAGCTCGGTGTAGGCGCGGCCGAGTTCGTCGTCGGCACCGGTGAGCCGCTTCTTGGTGCGGGCCTGGAGGACCAGCTCGCCCCTGGCCGGCTCCACATGCGCCCGGTGGACGACGGTGTGCCGGAAGGCCTCGAGGAACCGGTGGTAGGCGGTGGAGCCGCCCGGCCGGTCGCGCAGCAGCTCGCGGGCGGAGAGCCGGCCGATGAGCCGGCGGGTGTAGCGCTCGCAGAGCCCGTTCTCGGCGAAGGACCGGAACGTGGTGCGCAGCAGGTCGTAGTGGCGCACGCCGAGGTCGTCCCCGGCCGGGTGGAGTCGCCGCAGCTCGCGGACGAGCGCGCCGGCGGTGTCGAAGGCGTCGAGCAGGGCCGCGGTCTCGGTGCCGGTGTACGCGGCGACCGGCGTGGAGACGTGGTTGTCCTCCAGCAGCTGCACCGACTTCCCGCCCGGACCGAGTTCGAGCACCAGGTCGGGGTGGAGCCGTTCGATCGAGGCGACGGTGCGCTGGGAGTCCATGACCCGGTCGGCGATCGAGAGGACGGCTTCGCGCACCTCCGCTGCGGTGGTGAGCAGGTGCTGGTCGCCGCCGTGGTTGGCGATGATCGCGGTGTGCGGCTTCGCGAAGGCGATGCCGTGCGTGTCCATGAAGGACTCGAGGCCGGTGCGCAGCGCGCGCATCCGCGAGGCGTGGGCCAGGAATGTGGTGGGCGCCTTGAGCTCGGTGGCCTCGACGCCGGGGAGCTGCCCCACGACCCAGTCGAAGTCGGACTTGCGCTCGCCGCGCACGTAGAGGTTGACCTGCACGGGGGAGTACCGCTTGTGGACCTCGACGTCCTCGCGCCGGAAGTTCCGGCCGAGCCGCTCCAGTGCGACGGCGAGGCGGTCGGGCCGTCCGGAGAGGCCGACCACGTGGAAGGGCTCGGGCACGAGCGGTGCGCGCACCGGGAGGTGGGCGGCCATGAGCCGCGACAGCGGCTCGTCCCGGTCGACGCCTTCGGCCGCGGTCAGGGACATCGGCGTGAAGGCGTGGGCGATGGCGACGCCGTCGCCGACCGACAGCGCCCCTCCGGCCACGGCCGCGGTGAGCATCCCGAAGCTCTCGCCGGTGTACGCCCTGAAGATGAGGGGCGTCCCGCGCCTGGCCGCGGCCTCCCTGAGGTGCGCCTCCAGCGCGAGGCTGTGGACGAGGAGCGCGGCGCCGATGAACCCCTGCCGGGCGAGGCGCCCGGCGGGGAGGTTGGCGGCCTCGGTCAGGACGCGGTGGGGGCGTCCCGGCACGTCGAGCGCGAAGGCGGCCTCCCGGTAGATGCGGGTGACCTCGGGGGCGCCGGATTCGAGCAGCGCGCTGCCGAGGTCCTGGAATGCGGACCGGCTGCCGAGACCGGGGAAGAAACCGACCAGTCGGGCCTGCTGGGCCTGGGTCAAGTGGTCGATGAACGGCGGGCGCGATACGGTGGGTGCGCCTTTGTCGAATGGTGTCGATTGCGCGTTCTCGGAATTGGCGGCGGCGTCGATATAAGACGCGAAATCCCATTGTGAGGTTGCGGCCGGAGTGGTTGCAGCGTCGCTTGTAGACACAGTGACGTCCTTCCCACGAGGGTGGAGTTTTGGTGGGATTGCAGGGTGGGGGTAGGATACGGCGTCGTATTCCAGTGCGACGGCGATGATCGCCTTTGTCCATGATGCCGTCATGGTGTTCCCGGCGCTGCCCCGGAAGCGGGGACGGGGGCAGGCGCGCCACGCGTCATGGTGGCGGGGGATGCAATCCAGAGTAGGCATTCGGATGCACTGAGACAAGATCGAAAGGTGAAAGTGATTCAGATCACATACAATTTTCGAATGCTTGTGTAAAATGATCTTGAACCACCACTGTGGATGAACGAGGGCACGCTGGAGCCGCCCGTGCCGGAACGCCGGCGCAGGCGGCTCGCGCGCTGTCGACTACACGGTGGAGGCGGCCGGCTCGGGCTCCGCCGCGTGCGGGACGGCCGTGCGGCCCCGCTGCGCCAGTGTCCCGGCGACCAGGACCAGGAAGCCGACCGCGATGACGATCGAGCCGACCCACAGCGGGGACGTGAACCCGAACCCGGCGCCGATGGCGAGGCCGCCCAGCCAGGCGCCCATCGCGTTGCCGATGTTGAAGGCCGCGATGTTCGCCCCGGCCGCCATCGTCGGTGCGCTCGAGGCGTACTGCATGATGCGCACCTGGAGGCCGGGTGCCGTCGCCAGGCCGATGGTGCCCATGAGCACCAGCGAGACCAGCGTGAGGATCTGGTTCTCGGCGGTCAGCGCGAAGAGCGCGAGCACGGCGGCCAGCACGGCCATGATCGCGATGAGCGAGCCGTTGAGGGACCGGTCGGCGGCCTTGCCGCCGGCCCAGTTGCCGATGAACGTGCCGACCCCGAAGAGCACCAGCAGCCACGGCACCATCGACGAGGCGAAGCCGCTGACCTCGGTGAGCGTGAACGCGATGTAGGTGAAGGCGCCGACGACGCCGCCGAAGGCCAGCACGCCCACCGCGATCGAGACCCACACCTGCGGTTCGCGGAACGCCCGCATCTCGCTGCGCAGATCGGTCTTGGCGCCGCCGGCGCTGGTGTGCACGAGGAGTTGGATGCCGATCAGGGCGATGACCCCGATGATGCTGATGGCCCAGAACGTGGAGCGCCAGCCGAGCTGCTGGCCGAGGAAGGTCCCGAGCGGGACGCCGATGACGGTGGCGACGGTGAGGCCGCCGAACATGACGGCGATGGCGCTGCCCTGCTTGTTCTCGGCGACCATGCTGGTGGCGACGACGGCGCCGACGCTGAAGAAGGCGCCGTGGCACAGGGCGGCGACGATGCGGCCCAGCATGAGGATCTCGTAGGAGGTCGCGACGGCGGAGATCAGGTTGCCGGCGATGAACAGGACCATGAGCGAGAGCAGGAGCTTCTTGCGGTCGAAGCGCACGATGGCCGCGGTGAGCGCGAGCGCGCCGATCGCGACGGTGAGCGCGTAGCCCGACACCAGGTAGCCGGCGACGGGCTCGGAGACGCGGAAATCGGCGGCGATCTCGGGCAGGAGGCCCACGATGCCGAACTCCGTGAGTCCGATGCCGAAGCCCCCCAAAGCGAGGGCGATGAGTCCTATGGGCATGGAACCCTCCAGGTTGGAATGCGTGACGAAGCGGTCGTTCGCCAATACTTGCACGCGCGGGCTATTGGCGGGAAGTGGCAATCGCGATGTGCAAGTAATGCGTTGACCTGGTGCTCCATTCGACACCGCATACGAGACAGGGCCGTGACCAGTTGGTTTCCTGGAGGCGTCACCGTGCGTGTTCGCCTGGCCCCCTTGACCCTGGGACTGGCAGTCCTACCTTCGCGGGGCGGGCCGGGAACGGCAGCGCCCGCCCGGGGACCGGGCGGGCGCTGCGGATTCTCGAATGTCGTCGTGCCTCAGGTGGATCGCTCATCGGGGTCGGCGCCGAGTCCGGCGGCGGTGGTGGTGAGGTGCTGCGCGAGGAGCGCCGCCGCGCCGTCGGCGTCGCGGGCCAGCGCGAGCGCTTCGAGCCGCCGGTGCTCGCCGGCGTGGTCGCGATGGGGCGTCCGGCGAACGGACCAGCGCCGGGCCAGCTCGCTCGCCGTCCACATGCGGTCGAAGGTCTCGAGCAGGAACGGGTTCCCGCAGGCGTCCAGGAGGGTCCGGTGGAACTGCCGGTGCGCCTCGGACCACGCGTCGGAGAAGTGCTCGCCGCCGTCCTCGTAGACCGGGGTGCCCGCGAGGCGGTGGTGGGCGGCCTTGACGCGGGCCTCCCAGTCGAGGTCGCCCCGATCGATCGCCATGCGCAGGAGCACGGGTTCGACGGTGCGGCGGGCCTCGGCGATCTGCTGCCAGCGCGCGTCGGAGTGCGCGGGGACGGCGAATCCGCGGTTGGGGAGGCGGTCGGCGAGCCCTTCGCCCACGGCCCGCAGCAGCGCCTCTCTGGCGACGGCGAGGCTCACGCGGTGCCGGTCGGCGAGCTCCTGGGGTTTGAGCGCTGCTCCGGGGCGGTGGCCGCCGGCGAGGATGGCGGCTTTGAGCTCGGTGTACACGCGCTCGGAGAGCATCTGCTTCGCGGTCGCCGCGGCGGCGTCGCCGGGCACGTGGTGCTTGAGGGCCATGCCCCCAGGATAGATCATGCCTTGAATAATCGATTATCTTTGCTACGCTCGATCCTGATCGACTTCATCGATCGAGACGGCACACCGCGAACTCCATCGAAAGGAATATCGATGAGCGGCAACGACCCGTTCGCCCGCCTCCCCGAGGCGAGCGCCTTCACACTCACCAGCAAGACCGTCGCCGACGGCGGCGCGCTGCCGAAACCGCAGTACTCGGGGGCCTTCGGAGTCCCCGGCGGCGAGGACCTCTCGCCGCACCTGGCCTGGGAGGGCGCTCCCGAAGGCACGAAGAGCTTCGCCGTCACCGTCTACGACCCGGACGCCCCGACCCACTCCGGCTTCTGGCACTGGGCGGTCGCCGACATCCCGGCGTCCGTGACCGAGCTGCCTGAAGGCGCCGGGGACGAGGCGGGCTCGGGCCTGCCCCAAGGCGCGTTCCAGCTCCCGAACGACGCCCGCGCCGCCCGCTACATCGGCGCGGCCCCGCCCGCCGGGCACGGCGAGCACCGCTACTTCATCACGGTGTGGGCGCTCGCCACGGAGTCGATCGGCGTCCCTGCCGACGCGACCCCGGCCTTCCTGGGGTTCAACATGTCCGGCCACACGCTCGGCCGCGCGACGATCGTCGCCACCGGGGAGACGCCCGCCTAGCGCCGGCGCTTCCCGCTCGGGGACCGACGAGCGAGCCTCGACCGAGGCTCGCTCGTTTCGCTTGCCCGGACCGGCGAACGCGCGTGGGCGATGCCGCGCCCAGCAGCTGGGACGGCACGTCCCGGATCACTGGATCGGCGGACTCCGCGACCGGCCCGCGGCCGCTGTGTCAGGCTTCGGATGGGCGGGTACGACCGCTCGAGTGATCCGGACTGTGGAGGCAGGCAACATGAGCGTCGTCGTCATCGGAAGCGCGAACCTCGACCTCGTCTACGAGGTCGAGCGCATCCCCGCGCCGGGTGAGACGGTGCTCTCGCGCGGCCTCGCCTCCTTCCCCGGCGGCAAGGGCAACAACCAGGCCATCGCCGCCGCCCGCGCCGGAGCCGAGACCCGCTTCATTGCCGCGCTCGGCCGCGATGAGGCGGCGGACGCGCTGGCCGCGCAGGCCCGGGACGCGGGCATCACGCTGCTCGACCGCCGGGTGGACGCCCCGACCGGCACCGCCGTGATCTTCGTGGACCGCAAGGGCGAGAACTCGATCGTGGTGAACTCGGGCGCGAACGCCGCGCTCGTCGACCTCACCGAGGCCGAGCTCGCCGAGATCGCGGCCGCTGACGTCATGGTCGTGCAGCTGGAGACGCCGCTGGAGACGGTCACCGCCGCGATCCGCGCGGCGCGGGCCGCCGAGACGACCGTGGTCCTCAACGCCGCGCCGAGCGGCGCCTTCCCCGTGGAGCTGCTGGCGGAGGTCGACATCCTCATCGTCAACGAGCACGAGGCCGCCGAGCTCGCGGGCGAGCCCGCCGGGACCGGCGAGCGCTCGCTCATGTCGGTCCTCACCTCGCACGGCTGCGACGTGGTCATCACCCTCGGCTCGGATGGGGCCTTCGTCGGCGGCCACGGCACCGAGCCGGTGAAGGTCCCGGCGTTCCCGGTCGAGGTCAAGGACACCACGGGCGCGGGCGACGTGTTCGTGGGCGCGTTCGCGGCCTCGCTCGACCACACGGCCGACCAGCGCTCGCTGGTCGACGCCACCGAGTTCGCGACCGCCGCCTCGGCGATCGCGGTGCAGCGCAAGGGCGCCGGTCCCTCCATTCCGCACCTGGACGAGGTCCGGAGCCTCCTCGACTTCTGACCCCTCGCTCGACGAACGGCTCTGCACGCACGGTGCGGGGCCGTTCGCTTCGCGTCCGGTTCCTCCGGGAAGGCGGGGAAGGGGATGCAAATTCCTTTTGCGTCCGAGCAACCTCCCCGTCCTCCGCAGCGGTCTATATCAGCGAACGACGGACACCCGAAAAGCCTTGGGGCGCAACGGGTAAGCCGCTGATCGATGCTGCCCGCCGCCTGCGCGGGCACAGACCTAGAAGGGAACTGCGCATGCGCAACCGCATTGCTGTGATCCTGTCGGCGCTCATCGCGTCGGTGGGCATCGCCTTGATGATCGGCTCGCCCGCCGCCGCTTCGGAATCCGACCGAGCGGTCGACGTGGACTGGTCGGACCGGTACTACAAGGAGTGCCTGGACTTCGCGAAGGTCTCCGGCTGCGTGCAGGGCTACGGCGACGTGCTGTGGCTCAAGGACGACAGCGCCGACGGGTACGCCGTCTCGCTCTCCTGGCGCGACACCGGCAGCACCCGCTCGGGCACCTGCCTGAACACCCTGGGCGAGGCCAAGGGCTGGACCGCGTGCGACAAGAACTTCGAAGACGGCAGCAAGATCCAGTGGCAGCTCGGATGGAACGGTCCGAACGGCTGGTCGCACAGCGGCTGGTACGAGACCTGGGTGTAGGTCTCGCGACCGGTGGCCGGCCCCGGTCAGGGGTGTAGGACCGGGTGCCGGCCGACGAAGGCCCTGTGCGATCCGCACAGGGCCTTCCCCTTTCGGGCGACGGTCGCCCGACCGCGCGGCGCGATGGCGACCCGGTCGACGTCCGGCGCCCCAGCGCTCGGGTTATTCCTCAAGAACCCTGGGAGTTCGGCCCTGGGATCGCAGGTAGGCCGTACCGATTCTTGATAACGATTTCAATCCATGACTTGAAATCGATTTCAGATTTAGGCTAGGGTTCCACCTGAAAAGCGACACCGCGGCCGCCCCCGGCCGCACCGTCGACCGACCGGCGAAGGGGAATCGTGGCCGATCAGTTCTCTTGGGGCAGTGACCGTCTCGAGCTCGGATTCGAGTGGGGCGACGACGCGCCCGTACACCTGGCGAGCGTCACCCGCGACGGTGTCGCCCATCCGGTGCACGCCGCGCCCCTCGTCGAGATCACGACCGCCGCCCACGGGAACACTCCGGCGGCCGACCGGATCGCGCACACCGCGCTCGGCGAGACCCTGCGGTACGTCTCCCACTCCGAGGCCCGCACCGCGAACGGCCGCCTGCTCACGATCTGGCAGGCCGCCGAGGGCGTCGAGGCGAGCATCGCGATCGAGATCCTCGACGGCGCCGACCGGGCCGTGCGCTCGCGCGTCTCGGTCGTCCCCGCCGGAGACCGCCCGCTCGTGCTCCGATCCGTCGCCTCCTGGTCTTCGGGGTTCACCCGCCCCGGCACGGTCGACGACGACAACCTCGCGGGCTGGCACCGGATCAACGGCGTGAGCGACTGGTTCGGCGAAGGCCGCTGGACCCGCGCCGCCCTGCGCGGCATCGACTTCCCGCGCCTGTCCACCCAGCTCGCCCACAGCACCCACGACCCGCGCGGCTACTGGACCGCCACCTCCGACGGCACCTGGTCCACCGGCCGCCACCTCCCCGTCGCCGGCCTCGAGCACGCGGACCTCGCCGTCGCCTGGCAGATCGAGCACAACGGCCCCTGGCGCTGGGAGCTCGGCGAAGACCTCAAGGGCGCGTACTTCACCCTCTCCGGTCCCACCGATGTGGACTCGGCCTGGACCCGGGTCGTGCGCCCCGGCGAGTCCTTCACCAGCGTGCCGGCCACCGTCGCCTTCGGCGGCGACTTCACCGGGGCCGTAGCCGCGCTCACCGACTTCCGCCGATCCGCGCGCCGCCCGCACCCCGACAACGCGGCGATGCCCGTGGTCTTCAACGACTACATGAACACCCTCCTCGGCGACCCCACCACCGAGAAGCTGCTCCCGCTCATCAAGGCCGCGAGCGAGGTCGGCGCGGAGATCTTCTGCATCGACGCCGGCTGGTATGACGACGGCGGCGACTGGTGGCCCAGCGTGGGGGAGTGGCAGCCCTCGACCACCCGCTTCCCCGGCGGCCTCGGCGAGGTCATCGACGCCATCCGCGACGCCGGCATGGTGCCCGGACTGTGGCTCGAACCCGAGGTCATCGGCGTCCGCAGCCCCATGGCCGAGCGGCTCCCCGACGAGGCCTTCCTGCAGCGTCACGGCCAGCGCATCACCGAGCACCACCGCTACCACCTCGACCTGCGCCACCCGGCCGCCGTCGCGCACCTCGACGGCGTCGTGGACCGGCTGGTGAACGACTTCGGCGTGGGCTTCTTCAAGTTCGACTACAACGTCAACCCCGGTCCCGGCACCGACTTGGACGCCGACAGCGTGGGCGACGGCCTCCTCCGGCACAACCGGGCCCATCTCGCCTGGCTCGACGGCGTGCTCGACCGCCACCCCGGCCTCGTCATCGAGAACTGCTCCTCGGGCGCGATGCGCATGGACTTCGCGGTCCTCTCCCGCCTCGCCATGCAGTCCACTTCGGACCAGCAGGAGTTCGCGAAGTACCCGCCGATCGCCGCCGCCGCGCCGATCTCGCTCCTGCCCGAGCAGGCCGCCAGCTGGGCCTACCCCCAACCCGAGATGAACGCCGAGGAAGTGGCGTTCTGCCTCGTCACCGGCCTCCTCGGCCGCTTCTACGTCTCCGGCTTCCTCAACCGCATGACCGAGGACCAGCGCGCCGCCGTCGCGACGGCCGTCGCCACCGCCAAGACCCTCCGGGGCGAGATCGCCTCCGGCCACCCGTACTGGCCCGCCGGGCTCCCCGAATGGACCGAGCCCTGGGTCGCCCTCGGCCTGCGCGGCGACGACGACCTCGTCTCCGTCTGGCGCCGAGGCGGACCCGCGACGACCGAGCTGCGCTTCCCGCACCTCGCCGGACGCGACCTCACCGTCACCACCGTCTTCCCCCGCGACCTCCCCGAATGGAAGACCGCCTGGGACAAGGCGACCGGCACCCTGTCCGTGCACGCGGGCGACGCGCCGACCGCCGCCCGCACCCTGCGACTGACCACTGTGCCCTAAGCCGTGCGGCGGTGATCCAGTGCAAGGCGCGCGCCGCGCCGGGAGGTTCGCTGCGCGGGCGGCCGTCGGCGCTCGCCGAGCGCGGGTCCGCATCTCCGGAACTGGCATCGCATCTTCGCCTATATCATCCTGATGAGCCTGCCGCCGCTGATCACGTTCGTGGTCGCCGGCGCAGGATCCTCTCAGGCATCACGAGCGGTGCGGTCGAGTAGTGGGGAGAACCGTGGGCAAGGAGGGCAAGAACCCGACGATCTCGGACGTCGCCGAACTGGCGGGCGTCTCGGTCCCGACGGTCTCCCGCGTGCTCACCGGTGCCGCCAAGGTCAGCGCCGCCAAGCGCGAGCAGGTCGAGGCCGCGATCGCCGAGCTCAACTTCCGGCCCAGCGCCGCCGCCCGCGTGCTCGTCTCCCGCAAGTCCCGCACGATCGCGGTCATCGCGGGCAACACCTCCCGCTACGGGTACGCCGAGACGATCCGCGGCATCGAGATCGCCGCGCGCGCCGAGGGGTACACGGTCATGATCACGGTCGTCGAGAGCGCCGACGAGGACGAGGTCAACCGCGCGGTCGAAGCGGTCGAGATGCAGACCCTCGCCGGAGTCGTGGTCCTCAAGTTCGACCCGCCCGGCGTCGCGGCCCTCAACCGGCTCGGCACCGGCCGGCCCCTCGTCGCCCTCTCGGGCACCCGCGAAGCCGGTGTGCCCCAAGCGGTCCTCGACGAGGCCGCCGCAGCGGAAGAGCTCACCGCCTACCTCCTCGGCCTCGGCCACCGCACCGTCCACCACGTCCGCGTCCCGCCCTCGCGCCGCGTCGACGGCCGCACCACCGGCTGGAAGCGCGCGCTGCGCAAGGCGAACGCCCCGGTCCCGCCCGTCCTCGACGCCACCTGGGAGCCCCTCAGCGGCGTCCCCATCGGCCGCGTCCTCGCCGCCGACCCCGAGGTCACGGCCGTCTTCTGCGGCAACGACGAGATCGCCATGGGGGTCATGCGCGGCATCACCGAAGCGGGCCGCCGCGTCCCCGAGGACATCTCGGTCGTCGGCTTCGACGACCACCCCCTCGCCGAACTCTGGTCCCCGCCGCTGACCACAGTGGAACAGGACTTCGCCGGCCTCGGCCAGCGCGGCTTCGCGCTCCTCCTCGAATCCATGAACGACGAGAACGCCCGCCGCTACTCCTCCGAACGCCCCCGCATAGCCTTCCGGGCCAGCGCCGCCCCGCCCCGGATCCGCTGAAGGCGAAAACCGTTTTGGCGCGGTGAGAGGATCGAGCCATGGTCGACGACTCGCTGAAAGCGCACGCCCGATCGCTCTGGCAGACCCTCGCCGGTGCGCCCGTGACCTTCCCGTCGGGCCCAGGAGTGCGAGTGGTCGCCTCCCCTGGATCCCAGATGTGCCCTCCCTCGTGGACCGGGATCGTCGTACTGGGCGACTCGGCGATCGCCACCGTCCCGACCGAGGATGCGGTCGTGCCCGTACAGAACGCGCTCAGTCGGATCGCGACCGAGTCCCTGTCGCAGCCCGCGGATCTGCAGTCGGTGCTGCCGGTCGAATCGGTGCTGGGGCCGGCGACGCTGGCCTACGTCTCTCGGTCCTCGTTCGTCCCCGCCCCGCCGGGCGTCGTCGAGTCGGTGCCGCACGACCACCCGGAACTGCGAGCCCTCCTGGACGCGGTGCGCCCGGACGACGCGGACGAGAGCGGGATCGGCGAGATCGATTCTCCGGCGTTCGTCGTGCGCGAGGCGGGGACGATCACGGCGGCGGCGGGCTACCGGACGTGGCCTGCCGCGACCGCGCATCTCTGCGTGCTGACCGCCGAGGAGTCGCGCGGCCTCGGCCTGGCGAAGCGGGTCGCCGCCGCCGCGGTGGACCATGCGCTCGCCGCTCGCCTGCTGCCGCAATGGAGAGCCCGGCCGGCGGCCTCTCGGCGGGTCGCGCGGGCATTGGGCTTCTGCGAGATGGGAACCCAATTGAGCGTCGAGCTGGACTCCGCTCGCCTCGCCGATCTGACCCGTCGCTGACCAGCACCGGTGGGCGGCCGCGCGCAGATGGGCCTGCCGCGGTCGCGGGATCGAGGCGAGACTGAAGACCATGCGGCCGGCGTCGCAGTGCTAGGCTGGGCCGCGTTGCCCTGCCTGAGGACGATTGGAGGCGGTATCAGTGGATCTTTCTTCTGCCATGCGTTTCCGCGCCATCAGGAGGACGAACGCCGCCTGAGCGGAGACGACACCTCGTTTCCCCCCAAGGTAGGTACCTCCGTTGTCCAACGGGACCAAGACGGCCGCTCGGCCGCCGGTCAAGCTCGACCGTTCTTTCTGGAAGCTCTTCACCGCCTCCGCCATCGCCACATGCGCCGACGGCATCAGCAAGGTCTCACTGCCCCTGCTCGCCGTGTCGCTGACCGGCGATCCGGTGCTCATCTCCGGCCTCACCGCGTTCGCGTTCCTGCCCTGGCTGGTGTTCGGCCTGCCCGGCGGGGCGCTGGCCGACCGGTTGGACCGCAAGCGCGCCATGTCGGCGGTCAACCTGATGCGGGCCGCACTGCTCGGCGTGCTCGTGCTCCTCGTCGTCCTCGGCACGGGGAGCATCCTGGTGCTGTACGCCGCGGCGTTCGCGCTCGGCCTGTGCCAGGTGGTCTACGACTCCGCGGCGCGCGCGATCCTGCCGCAGATCGTCGAACGCCGCGGCCTCGACCGGGCCAACAGCTGGCTGACGGTCGAGGAGACCGCCGGGCAGAGCTTCATCGGGCCACCGGTCGGGGCGGCGCTCTTCGGCTGGTTCCGGGCCCTGCCGTTCATCGGCAGCGCGATCGGCTTCGTGCTCGCCGCCCTCCTCGTCCTGGCCGTGCCCGGCCGGTTCAAGACCGAGCGCACCGAGCCCACCAGCTTGCGGGCGGAGATCCGCGAAGGGCTGCAATGGCTGTGGCGGCACCCGTTCATGCGGGAACTGACGATCCTCAGTGGACTCATTGCTGCGTTCCTGTCCATGGCCACCTCCCTGAACGTGCTCTACGCGGTGGGCACGCTGCACCTCAGCCCTTCGATGTACGGCGTCCTGTTCATCGCCACCGGGGTCGGCGGACTCGCCGGGGCCGCCGTCGTCGGGCCGCTGAGCGCCCGTCTCGGGCGGCCGCTGACGATCATCGCCGCCTCCTTGATCGCACCGGTGATGTGCGTGCTCCTCGGCGTCTTCACCGAGCTCTGGGTCGCGGGCGTGTGCTTCTTCGGCTTGGCGAGAGGGGTGACCATGTGGAACGTGCTCACGATGTCGCTGCGGCAGGCGCTGATCCCCGCCCCGCTCCTCGGGCGGGTGCTCGGCGCCCACCGCGTGGCGCTGTGGGGCGGTATTCCCTTGGGCGCCTTGGCCGGAGGAGCGCTGGCCGAACTCACCAGCGTGCCGACGGCGTTCATGGCGTCGGGCCTCGCCCAGGTGGCGATCGTGATCCTGATCTGCCGTATGGCGATCCGGCACCGGCGGCTGATCGCGGAGTCGTACGAGTCCTGACCGGGCCGTCAGGACTCGTTCGCGGCCGCCGACTTGGCTGCCCGCTCGATCTTGGCGCGGTAGGCCGCGCGGGCCTGCTCGTCGATGGGCCGCTCGTGTTCGGCGCGCATGCCGGTGCGGCCGTCGAGGTGCTCACGAAGGATGTCGGCGTGGCCGGTGTGGCGGATGGATTCGCCGAGGACGTGGAGCATGATCAGGAACAGGTTCGTGTCGGCGTGCGGCGGGGACCACCACGGCACGTGGCCGGGGGCGTCGATGGGGAGCTCGTCGATCGTCGCGTCCGACCGCTCCCAGGTGCGGCGGTAGAAGCCGATGATCTCCTCGCGGGTCTCGTGCTCGGCCGCCCACAGGTCGCTGCCGTCGGCGTCCTGCCAGCGGGGCAGCGGTTCGGGGGAGGGGCGGCCGAAGACCTCGCCGAAGTACCGGGCCTCGACGGTGGCCACGTGCTTGACGAGGCCGAGGAGGTTGGTGCCGGTCGCCGTCAGGGGCCGGCGGGCGTCGTATTCGGAGAGGCCGTCGAGCTTCCAGAGCAGTGCCTGGCGGTCCTGCCGGAGCCGTCCGTGCATGTTGGCCTTCGCGAGTTCATCGATCATGCGGCAAGAGACTGCCACATGAGGCGCGCGGGCTCAAGTCACTCGGCCGGTGCGACATGCCCTTGCCGGACGAGGAAGTCGCGGATGAGGGCCGTGATCTCGGCGAGGTTGGTTTCCAGCGCCCAGTGGCCGCCGTCGAGGAGGTGGAGTTCGGCGTCGGGGAGGTCGCGGAGGTAGGCGCGGGCCGAGGGTTCGGGCATGTAGCCGTCCTGCGGTCCCCAGGCGATGAGCGTCGGCGGACGGTGTTCGCGGAGGTAGGCCTGGTAGCGGGGGAACCAGTCGAGGTTCGCGCGCAGGCCTTCCATGAGGCCGACCATGATCGCCCGGCGCTCGGGGGTCCGCAGCTGCGTCCAGGCCAGGGTCCAGAGGTCGGGTGGGATGCGTGCGGCGAGGTCGGGGCGCACGTCGTTCAGGAACTCCTCTCGGAACCCGGCTTCGCTCACCGCGTCTTCGAGCATGGCCCGGCCCTCGCGGGTGGGGTTGTCCCAGTATTCCTGCAGCCCTTGGTATTTGGGACCAAGCGTGTCTTCGTAGATGTCGCCGTTCTGGATGATGAGGGCCGCCACCCGCCGCGGCGCGGCGATGGCGAGGCGCAGTCCGATCTGGGAGCCGTAGTCGTGCAGGTAGAGGGCGTACCGCTCGATGCCGAGGCGCTCGGTGAAGCGGCCCAGGAATGCGGCGTAGTCGTCGAAGGTGCATCGGTCGGGCGCGGGCGTGCCGCTGTAGCCGAAGCCGGGGAAGTCGGGCGCGACCGTGCGCCACCGGTCGGCGAGCGCGGGCATGAGGTCGCGGTACTGGTACGAGGAGCACGGGTAGCCGTGGGGGAGGAGGAGCGCGGGCGCGCCCTGCGGCCCGGCCTCCCGGTAGAAGACCTCGGTGCCGTCGAGTTCGAGGCGGTGGTGCCGGACGTTCCGGTCCGGGGCGGTCGGTCCGGTCGCCATGTCCCTCTCCCTTCGCGGTAGCCCGAGCGGCCGGCGCGAGGGCCGCGAAGCGGCGCCACGCCGGGGAAGGTCCCGCGTGCCCTCGCACCGGCCGAACCCGATGGCTTTCCGCGCAGGGGCGTCTTTAAACGCGGCCGCGTTGCTGCGCAGCCAGTGACCCGGCTGCGTGCAAGGAAAGCTCGCCCTGCGCCCGCGCGGGGCTCAGTGCTGTTGCGCAAGTGGCCCGGTCATGACGAGGCGGTTCCTGCCACGAGGGTGCGGAACGCGTCAAGGTCGCCGATGATCGCCTCGGCACGGTCCCGTCCCTCGTGCAAGTCCCAGTAGCGGGCGCCGATGGCGTCGGGGTCCGCCACCGGGTCCCCGGGGATGACACCGGAGGCGATGGTGACCGTCGCGGCGTAGACACCGGTCGGCTCGAGCTCGCTGTGGAGCGTGTGCGCCCAGTTGCGCAGCCCGGCCATGGCCATGCCCACATTCGCCAGGAACGGTGCGGGCACGGTGGAGGAGACTCCGGTAGTCAGCAGGATGGTGCCTTCGCCGCGGGCGAGCATCCCCGGCAGGACGCGGCCGACTGCGGCGACCGCGCCCAGGACGTGCAAGTCCAGTTGTGCCGCGACGTCATCGACCGTGAGAGCGGTGGCGGTCGCGATGGTCCCGGTCGGGCTGGGGCTGTACTCGAGGACGTCGATCGGCCCGAGCGCCGCTTCCGCTTCGGTGAGTGCGGCGGTGAGCGCATCGCGGTCGCGGATGTCGGCCGCGAATGCGGCAGCGGTGATCCCCAGGGCGGCCAGCTCGTCGACCAGGAGCTCCAGTTTGGAGGCGGTGCGGGCGATCAGCGCGATGCGGTAGCCGCGGCGCCCGAACGCGCGAGCGACCCCCATGCCCAGGCCTTGGCCCGCTCCGATGATCGCGAGCGTCTTCGCCATAGTCGGCGCTCCTCTCGGCCGCGGGGGCCGCTCCGGTCCAGGTCAACGCATGACCTGGATGGTTACCATTTGTTCTCGACCGACGATAGGCAGTCCGGGACCGCCCCGCAAGACGGCACATTGCTGTCGGCGACGCACATGGAGGTAACCATGCAGGCCAGAACGCTGCCGAGCCCCGGCGACGACCGAACGTCGGACGAGGAGGCGTGCCGGCAAGTCCTCCAGATCCTCTCCTTGATCGGCAGCAAGTGGAGCATCCTGGTCATCGGGCAGCTGCGAGACCGAACCATGCGGTTCAGCGAGCTCCACCGCGTCGTCCACGGCATCTCCCAGCGAATGCTCACACTCACCCTCCGCGGACTCGAACGCGACGGTCTGGTCGAGCGGACCGTGCATCCCAGCGTGCCCCCGCGAGTGGACTACGCCCTCACCGACCTTGGCGCCACGCTCCTGGACTCGATGACCGCACTCAGCGACTGGGCGAGGACTCACCGCGTCGAGATCAACGATCACCGTGCCCGCTACGACGCCGAACGATGATCCCGCTCCAAGCATGAGCGGGCTCCTCGACCGGACATCGCCTGGCGGACGGTCTATTCCCGGGCTTGTCGCAGTTCGGCGAGGAGGGCCGACACCGGGCCGGCGGTGAGCATGCCGCTGCCTGCGGCCAGTTCGCCCTCCGCCGGGGCCAGGGCCGCTTCGGCCCGGGCCATGATCGCCTTGTCGCCCAAGGCGATCGCCGCGCGTGCGATGAGTGCCCAGAGCACTTCGGTGAGCAGGTCGCCCGGCGGGGCCGGTGTTCGGCGCAGGGCTGCTGCGGCTTCGTCGCGGCGGCCCGTTTCGAGCAGTTGCAGCGGGCGCGCCCAGGGTTCGTATGGGCCCCAGTCGGTGTCGGCCGGGAACCCGAGCGGCAGTCCGTCGCGGAGCCGCAGGCACAGCAGCGCCAGCGGCAGCAGTCCGCGCTGGACGCCGGGCATGCCCGCGCCGTCGAGCCGGTCCGCCGCGGCCCGGTACGCGGCCTCGACCTCACCGAAGGACGAGCCGTGCGCCGCGAGCCGCATCGCCCGGTACCAGTCGGTGAAGACCCCCGTCAGCGGCCGCTCATGCCGCGCCGCGAGGGCATCCGCCGCCGCCGCGTGCGTGTCCGCCCCCGCGAAGTCCGCCAGGGCGCTGCGCGACTGGAGCCGGATCAGGTGGCCCAGGATCTCGTACGCGGGCAGGCGGTGCCGGGACGCGAGGGCAACCAGTTCGGCACCGATCCGGTCGCGCTCGGGCGCGAGGCCGGTGCGGTGGAAGGCCTGCATGAAGACCCCGTTGAGCGCGAACGCCAGCAGCGCCGGATCGCCCAGCCCTCGGGCCAGCCGCTCGGCCTCCGCAGCCGCCTGGGCCGGACGCGGTCCCGGGACGCCCCGCGACTCGACCGCGATCACCGCCAGCAGACGGGCCTGGTCCACATCGTGCGCGTCAGGCCCCAACCGCGCCAAAGCATGTTCCGCGGCGGCCGCGATCCGGGCCGACCTCGCCGGGTCGTCCGAACGGGTCCAGATCGCGGGCACGTCGTACCCGCCGATCACCCGCGCCGCGAGCTCAGGGTCGTCCAACCGCTCGGCGGCCGCGACCGTCGCCGCCCACTGCTCCTGCGCCGCAACCAGACCGGTCCCGCCGGTGAACGCCAGACTGCGCAGCAGACCGACCGTGGACTCCAGCCTGGCCGGCGACCGCGGCCCCACCGTCTGGTCGTACGCCGCCGCAGTCGCGGTCCAGACCTGTTCGGCCCCTTCGACATCGGGATCGACCTGGCGCAGCAGGTCGGCCTCCAGACGCCGGAGCCGGACGTTCGGCTCGACCCCGTGCCGCTCGTCGAGCAGCGCCTTCGCGCGCCGCAGGACCGCGAGCGCGTCCGCCTGCCGCCCGGACCGGTACAGCGCCAGCGCCAGTGACCGCCAGGCCTCCTCGCGCCAAGGATGCTCCGCGACCAGCGCGTCGAGCTCCGGCACCGCCTCGCCGGGCCGCCCGAGTGCCAGCAGCGCCTCGGCCCGGCGCTCAACCGCGTCGAGCCGCAGCTGCTCGAGCCGCGACCGCTCGGTCCCGGCCCAGGCCTCGTCGAAGTCCGCGTACGCCGGCCCGCGCCATTCACAGAGCGCCCGGTCGAGCAGCGCCAGCGCCTGATGCGGCGCCGCCCCGCCCGCCTCGGCGACGGCCGCCTCGAACCGCCACGCGTCCACCGCCTCCGCCTCGACCCGCAACGCGTACCCCGGCCCCTCGGTCACCAGCACCCGGGCGGGCGTCCGGGGAGGCCGGTCCGGTTCCAGGGAGCGCCGCAGCGCCGCCACGAACGTCCGCACCGCGCCCACCCCGCCCGCCGGCCCCGGACCAGCGCCGGGAGCCGAGCCCCAGAGGTCGTTCACCAGCCGGTCCACCGGCACCATCCGCCCGCGCGCGACCACCAGCCGCGCCAGCACCGCCCGGTGCCGCGGCCCCTTGAGATCCAGCTCGGACCCCGCCCCGTCCCAGGCCAGGACCGGGCCGAGCACCCCGATTCGCACGCGCACGCCCACCTCCGTCCGCTCGTCAAACTATCGCGCTCATTGAACGCTCATCGGTGACTCGCAGACTCGGAGAGGTCCACCGAACCAGAAGGAGCCACCATGAACCTTTCGATCCCGGGCTTCGACCACCGCCGGATCGCCGTCGACGAACAGGTCTCGCTGCACACGGCCGTTGGCGGCGAAGGCCCTCCGGTCGTGCTGCTCCACGGCTTCCCCCAGACCCACCTGATGTGGCGGCACGTCGCCGCCGACCTCGCCGCCGACCACACCGTGATCGTCCCCGACCTGCGCGGCTACGGCGCGAGCGACAAGCCCGCCGAGGCCGGACCCGACACGTACTCCAAGCGCACCATGGCGAACGACATCGTCACCCTCGCCGAGCGCCTCGGCCACCGCCGCTTCGCGCTGGCCGGGCACGACCGGGGCGCGCTGGTCGCGGTCCGCGCGGGCCTCGACCACCCCGAGGCGGTCTCGCACCTGGCGATCCTGGACGTGCTGCCGACCCTGGACATGTGGGAGGTCCTGCGCGGGGCCGACGCCAAGGTGGCGTTCCACCTCTACCTCATGGCCCAGCCGCCCGGCCTGCCCGAGCGGATGATCGCCGCGAGCGCCGACGAGTTCTTCGGGTTCTTCCTGGACGCCTGGACGAAGGCCCCCGAGGCCATCCCGGGGCCGGTCCGCGAGGCGTACCTGCGGGCCTCCCGCGAGGCGGTGCCCTCGATCGTGGCGGACTACCGCGCCTCGGCGGGGATCGACGTGGAGCACGACCGCGCCGACCGCGAGCGCGGCGCGCAGCTGCGCATGCCTGTCGCTGTGCTGCAGCAGGACTGGGGCGCGGCGCTCGGCTATGACGCCGCGGCGGTGTGGCGGGCCTGGGCCCCGGATCTCGACCACCGGCTCACGGGCGCCGGCCATTTCATGGCGGAGGAGGACCCGTCCCTGGTGGTGAAGGTGCTGCGGGACCTCTTGGCGCGCTAGCGAAAAGGCGTGCCTCCCTCGGAGGGGAGGCACGCCGTTGGGATTGCCCTGCTCAGGCTGCCGTCAAGTGCGCCGACTCGACCGGCCGCTGGAGTCGATCGTCTAGACCGTGGTGGTCTGCGTCAACCCCGACCACCACTGGCCGTTGGCGTGGTACACGACGTACCAGGCGATCCGGTGGCCCTCGGGGAAGTCCTTGTTGCACACCGTCCAGCCCGCGGAAGGGGCGAAGTTGTTGGTGCAGTAGCCCTCGCGGTCGCCGTCGAGGTCCCACCAGGTGATCTTCACGGCGTAGTCGGCCGAGCCGTTGTTCTTGAGCCAGATGTAGTCGCCGTACGGCTGGACGCAGCCGGACACGTAGCGGTTCTCGACGCACTCTCTCGAGCTGTCCTCGTACCAGGTGACGTTGGTCGTCCAGTCCTGCTCGTACGCGGCGAACGCCGGCGTGGCGAGGCCGAGGACGGCGAACAGGGGGACGGCGAGCGCGGCTAGCAGCGCCGCGAAGCGGTTGCGCATGGGGGAATGCCTCTCTGATGGACGTGGCCGCGCTCCGGGGGTGGGCACGGGTGGAGAGAATGCGTTCGGCGCCAATGGATTTGGGTCGAGCGCTGAGGGAAGTACGCAGTGGCTCGGTCCTCGGGTTGCCTGCGGCGCACGACTGTTTCTCGGAGCGGTCGCGTCGGCTGCGGCAGAATCAGGTGCGGAATCCGCTCCGGAGGCTCGGGACGGCCTGTGGTCGCCGCGATCGGCTCACGCCCGCCGCCACAGGGCGGCCGAGAGCCACACCACCGCGGCGGCGAGGACCACCAGTGAGACCTGCAGGGCCGCTTCGGGAACGAGCGCCCGCAGCCCGATCGGGAACGTCGCCGCCGCGTACAGCGCGAGCGGGATGCGAGGCGCGCCGCTGCGCCAGAGCCCGGCTGCGTACACGACCGCCGCGACGATGAACAGGATCGAAGCGACCGTGAGCGCGGTCCCGAGCGGCCCGCCGCGCAGCGCCTCCACTTGCGACGGTTCAAGGTACGCGAACACGAGGTTGATCACGAACTCGACGCCCACGAGCGCGGCGACCGACGCGAGGCTCGCGATCAGCCCGACCGTGAGCAGCCCGCCTCTCCGTGAGCGGGAAGCGAGGTAGAGCCCGAGGACGAAGCCGATCGCGAAGATCTGCGCGAGGGGCGCGAGCAGCTGCGTGACCGCCGTCGTCGGCAGGATCTCGGCCCGCTTGGCGGTGTTGACGAGGATGATCGCGGCGCAGAGCCATCCGGCGAACGCGGCGATCCGCAGGTACGGCCGCAGTTCGCCGCTAGGGGTGGCAGGGGTGGTCATGGCAGCCTCCAAGCTGAGGGAATAACACTTGTTATAGCAATAACGATTGTTATGCTGGCTGCGGCGGGCTGTCAAGTACCCTGGCATCCACGTCGCCGAACGCGGCCGAATCGCGTCCATCCCGTTACCCGGAGCGGAGTCCGCCCATGTCTGCACCGACCGTCGCCGAGCAGCTGGTCCTCGGCGGACGCGCGCTCATCAGTCGCGAAGGGACCGCCGACCTCTCGGTGCGCCGCCTCGTCGAAGCCGCAGGCCGCTCGACCATGTGCGTCTACAGCCACTTCGGCAACCGCAAGCGACTCCTCGCCGAGGTCTTCCGCTCCTGCGGCGACGACCTGCTCGCGGCACTCGCCAAGGCCCGCAACGCCGCCGACCTCGAACGCGACTACGCCGCCTACGCCCGCGAGGAACCCCGGCACTTCCAGTACCTCTTCGCCGCCGACCTCGAGACCTTCGGGATCGACCAGTCCCTCCGGCTCGACCTCATCGACTCGGTCCTCGACCGGGCCGCCGCCCACCTCGGCGGCGGCAAAGATGAAGCGCTCGCCTGGTGGCTCCGCATCCACGCCGCGACCTGGCTCGACACCACGCAGCGCCTCGCCGGCGAGCCCGCCCGCTTCGACACCGAGGCCGCGCTCAAGCGCTGATCCCCGGCTTATTCAACCAATAGGTTGACAACGATCGGAGCAAGGTCTAGCGTTATATTCAACCAACTAGTTGAGGACGATCGCGTGGGCGACAGCACCGACCAGCTCGACCGGGCCTTCGCAGCCCTCGCCGACCCGACCCGCCGCGACCTCGTCGCCAGACTCGCGATCGCGGACGCCACGGTCGGCGAATTGGCCGAACCGTACGAGATGAGCTTCCAGGCCGTCTCCAAGCACGTCAAAGTGCTCGAAGACGCCGGACTCGTCACCCGCAGCAGAGACGCCCAGCGCCGGCCGGTCCACCTGAACGCGGAGGCCCTAGACCAGATGACCCAGTGGATCGAACGCTACCGGCGCGAAGCCGAAGCACGCTTCAGCCGCCTCGACGCCCTCCTGGCCCGCACGGCCGAGGACGACGGGAACCGGCCCACCAGCAAGGAGAAGGAATCATGACCAAGCACGAAACCGAGATCGCCGCCGATCCGAAGGTCCCGACGATCGCGATCACCCGCGAATTCGACGCCTCGCCGGAACGCGTCTTCCAGGCCCACGTCGACCCCGACCTCTACGCCCAGTGGACCGGGCCCCGCTCGGCGAAGATGAAGATCACCCGCTGGGACGCCCGCACCGGCGGCGAGTGGGCGTTCAGCGGCGAGAGCGAGGGCGGCGAGTACGCCTTCTTCGGCAGCTTCCACGAGGTCCGCCCGAACGAGCGGATCGTCTGGACCTTCACCTACGAGGGCGAGCCCGACAGTGTCTATCTCGAAACGCTGACCTTCGAACCGCTCGAAGACGGCCGCACGCGGCTGCGCATCCTGAGCGTGACGCAGGACTTCGAAACCCGCGACGGCATGCTCGCCAGCGGCATGGACGTCGGCGTCAACGAGGGCTACGAGAAGCTCGACGAACTCCTCGCCGCCAAGGCCGACACCGAGAACGAGGGGTAGCGGCCACCGTGAGCGAAGCCATGAGTGCAGCCCAGCGTGCAGCCATGCCGCAGAACCCGTCGGAGCGCCACGCCCACGACGCCGCCCGCCTCGCCGCGCTGATCGAATCGGCGAAACCCGAAGACTGGTCGCGCCCGAGCCCGGTCGCGGCCTGGACCGCCCTCGACGTGGTCAAGCACCTCATCGAATGGTCCCGCGGCTTCCTCAAGGGCGCTGGAATCGAGTTGGCGCCCTTGGACATCGAAGCCGACCCGCTGGCCGCCTGGCGGCGCCACACCGCCGACGTCCAAGCCATCGTCGACCACCCGGCAGGACGGGTGCTCAGCAACCCGAACACCGGCGACAGCCCGGTAGACGAGGCGATCGACCAGTTCTACACGGCCGACATCTGGATGCACTCATGGGATCTCGCCAAGGCCCTCGGCCGCGAGCCCGATCTGGGGGAGGAGCGCTGCCGCACCGCGCTGGCGGGCATGCGGCCGATCGAGCAGCTCTTGCGCGACAGCGGCCACTTCGGCCCGGCGATGCCTGTCGCCGACGACGCCTCGCACCAGGACAAGCTGGCCGCCTTCGTCGGCCGCGATCCGGCCTGGCAGCCCTAAGCGGCACCGGGAAGTACTCGCTGCCCGCCCGCCGCCCGCAAGCGCGGCGTCTCGTGCGGGCGCGCACCGGCTCAGCGTTCGACGGGCTGCGGCCTGCGGCGCGGTGACCGTCCGGGTCGGTTGATCGAACGGGGGAGGTGAGGCCGGGCGGCGTCGGCGGGTCGCGGAGCGGCAGTGGGGATCCGCGCCAGGGGCGCGACGGTGTCGAAGCGCGGCACGGTCGGCGCGGGAGCCGAGGGCTCCGGGTATGCGGTCGTCTCCGCTTCGGCGACGGCCGCGCGGAGACCCTGTTCCGGCTCTTCGCAGAGGTCCACCGGCCGCGGCCCGAACGCATTCGGAAGGTCTGCGACGAATCGCAGGGTCCGGACCCGCAGGGAGACACCGGAGACCTGCACCCGCCACACGGCCAGCGTCGTGCAGCGGACGGCCCGGAACAGCCAGTCCGCGGGCATCGTTCCTCGACAAGTGTCGAGCAGTGTCGTCAATGTGCGATCCATGATCGGGCCTTCCGTGGGGTCGTCGCGGTCGCGGCCGCTGACCCCATTGTCGGCAGTAGGGGACTGGTTCGACAATGTCGTGTTCGGGAACGAGCGTTCAACGTTCGTGAACGACCGCCGGCAACTGCGCCTTGATCCCCGACTTCTCGGCCGGGCCGAATTCGCGTGCCAGTCGCGCGAACGACCGGATGAGTTCGGATTCGTTGTCGGCCTTCCAGATGAGCGCGACATCATGCACCGCCGAGTCCGCCAGGGGCACGTAGACGATCTGAGGCCGAGTGTTGAACCGGGCCCACTGCTCGCCGAGGACGCCGATGCCCTTGCCCGCCGCGCAGAGCGCGAGCTTCGCCTGGACGGTCTCGATCTTCGCCACGAACTCGATGGGCTTGCCGCTCGGCGTGACCTGGGGCAGGAAGTCGTCCAGCCATTCCCGCGGCGCGGACGCGGTCACCACGGGTTCCCCGTGCAGGTCTTCGAGGGTGGCGGACTCTCTGGAGGCGAGATGATGCGATGTGGGCACCACGAGCATCATCCGCTCCCGGAGGACCACCGGCCCGATGACGTAACTCGGGTCGTTGACCGGGAGATACAGGGCGAGGACATCGATTCGTCCGGACTGCAACGCGCTCAACGGATCGCCGACCTCCACCTCCAACACCACATGCGCCTCCGCGTCATCGTGGAGTCGGCTGAACGCGTCCGCGAGGTCGGCGAGGTGCTCGCCGGTGGCGGGCCCGAGGAACCCGAGTCGGAGTTCCCCGGCGGGTTGCCGGGCCGCCTCCACCGCGTGCGCGAAGGCGGCGGTGATCGCGGCGTGGGCCGGGGCGAGCTCCTCGCGGAGGAGCTTGCCGATGTCGGTCGGCTCCACCACGCGGTTGGTGCGGGTGAACAGGGGCGCGCCGACCCGCCGTTCGAGCTTCTGGATGAGCTGCGTGACCCGCGCCGGGGCGATCCGCAGCCGCTCGGCGGCGCGACGGAAATGCAGCTCCTCCGCCAGTACGAGGAAGGCTTCGATCTCCTGCCGTTCCACCCGGCGACCTCCGTGGTTCAATCAACGTGAACGTCTGTTGACGATCCATTATCGTTAGCCCGCATCACGATTCGGTATCGGACAACCGAGTGTTCGCGGTGGCGGTGAGGTGTTCGTGAATGAGCTTGCGGTCCGCCGGGGCGGCGTGCTCGGTCGCACAGCGAAGGCCGGCAACCGCTCAGCGGTTCCCGGCCTTGCGCGGTCGTCGCGGCGGCGGTTTCCAAGGTCCGCGGTGACGACCCGGCCCCGCGCTGACAAACGCCCTGGCAGCCAGCCGGTTGCGACGTCGTTCTCATTGTCTTCGGTGATGGCGTGAGTTTCATCGACGATCTCGACGGTCAATGCCTGCCCCCTGAGCCGGTGCCGAGGTAAAGCTACGGACGAAGGCGCTGGAACCGGACCCTGAGTGTGCGGAGTACCAGGGCACCGGTCCGCCACCGCGGGCGACCGCGACCGCTCCGGGGCGGCATTCCGAGAGTTGTTCCGGTCAAGGCTTGACCCTCAGGTAACCGGAGCCCATAGCGTGGTCGGCATGAGTCATCGCGAACTGCTCAGCATCGGTGAGTTCTCCCTCAAGACGGGCCTGTCGATTCCGGCGCTGCGCCACTACGACGAGGTCGGGCTGCTACTGCCGGCCCGGGTCGATCCCGGCACCGGCTACCGCCGCTACCGGCTCGACCAGGCCCCGCAGGCGACGCTGATCCGCCACCTGCGGTCAGTGGACGTGCCCATCGACCAGATCCGCACCATGCTCTCCGACCAGAGCGGCCACGACGTCGCGGCTGTGCTCCAGGCGCACCGCGAGCGGCTCCTGGAGCGGGCTCATGCCATCGCACGACTGGCCGAGACCCTCGGCCGACACAACGAAGAAGGGACCGACATGAAGACAGTCAAGGAGGACCGGGTGGTCCAGGCGACCCTTCCGGCTGGGGAACTCGAGGCGACCGTCAGCTTCTACACCCAGGCCTTCGGCCTCGAGTACGACGAGAGCATTTCCTCGTTCCAGTTCGGCGCGTGGGAGACCGACTCGTTCTTCCTCCTGACGCTCGATGCGGCAGCGGGCACCGACGGCGGGTTCGGCCCCGCGATGTTCGGGCTCTACGTCGATGACCTCGACGCCGCCCACTCGGCCGCACTCGCTGCGGGAGCCGCGCTCGTCCAGGCGCCGTTCGAGACCGACTACGCGCCGCGCCGTTCCGTGGTCGCCGACCCCAGCGGTAACCGCATCTCGCTCACCCAGCGCTGACACGCGGCTCCGGAGGAAGCCTGATCACCCTTCCCCGGAGAACTCCGCAAGGTTCGTTCACGCATCAGCGCAGAAGAACCATGCCGCAGGGAAACTCGAAGACAAGTTCAAAGGCCGGGAGCCGCAACTGCGGTTCCCGGCCTTCGCCTGTATGTCTGAGTTTGTCAGCCTGCGGCGTTGATCAGGGCACCAAAGTCCTTGGGGGACAGGTCGAACACGGGGGAATCCGTGTCGAGCTTCGAGTCCCGCAGGTGGAAGCCTGCGTCATCGGAGCAGAAGGCGACCTCGACGCAGTTGGAGTTGTTGTCAGCGCCGCTGAGGGTGCTCTTGCGCCAGGCGCGGCGGACTTCGACGCAGCTCGAGTTGTTTCCAGAGCCGCTACGGGTGCTCTTGCGCCAAACGGAAACGCCTGTCGTCATCGTGGTAGACCTCGATCCGGATCGCCTTTTTCCAAAGCATCTTGCGGACCTCATCGTAACTTGCGATACGTGTCGGATCGTCGATGAGCCAGCTCGAGTCGAGAGCTTCGGTGTAGGCAAATGGCGGGCCCGCGAGCTCGCTGGCCTCCTTCATGTAGATCTCGAAGTTGCTTCGCTGAGCGAGCACCGGGCCAGGCAGAACGCGGATCTTCACACCCGACTTCCTGCTCCAGCGATGGAGGTGCGCGATCTGGTCTTGATAGAGCTCCTGCGAGACCTGCCGCAGTTGGATGAGCGCGGTCTCCCCGATGAGGAACTGGAGTTCGGGCCGGTCGGTGCGCGCCGCGATGGTCTGTTGGCGGCCGCTCTTGAAATCCCAGCCGTTGTCGACCCATTCGTCCGAGCCGGGCTCGGCTTGCCGGGCGACGATGTAGTGGTACTCCTGGAGCTGGAGGATGCCCGGGATCATCAAGGCGTCGAACTTGAAGAAGAAGCCGTAGTGCTGTTCGGCCAGGGCGATGAACATCGCGTTGAACCGCTGATCCGCCTCCAGGGCCTCTCCGTTCCGGCGGCTGAGCGCGACCTGCACCATGTACTGGGCCGTTTCCTCGCTCAACCCGCAGGCGGCCGCGAGCCCTTTGATGGTCTTGGCGGGCGGGGTTGCGCGCCCCGCTTCATAGGCGCGATAGGTGTCCGTGGAGTAGCAGACCTCTTCCGCGATTTCGCGCTGCGTCTTGTCGAGTGCGAGACGACCTTTCCGGAGCATCATTCGTGTGAACCACGAGCCGAGTTCCGTCTGCGCCATACCTGCCCCCCAGGCGTTCGGTCCTTCATGCGAACTCTCACTATCGCACAGTCCACTTCAAAACCGATGCTGTGAGAATCGCTGCGTGAGTAGGTAACCGTGTAAAACCAGCGGTTGATTAGATACGGTCCAAGTCTCACGGTCCCTTTGCGCCGCAGTGAGTTTCATCTTGTGACCTGCGAATTCACCGTCTAGATTCATGGTTGTCGCGAACCGAGACTTGAAGTGCGCGGCATGGCAGGGAGGCTCGGAGCTGCGATTCTGGCTCCGCGATCTCCTCTGTCGGATTTCCGATACTCAGAAGGGGGACAAGCGATGACGGCCAATCGCCAAGGGGTTGAACGGGGTTCGTTCAGCGACGACTACCGGACCTACCGGGTCCGCGCATCGGGTGCAGATGCGCCCGACTCTTTCCAAGTCCTGACGGGCGATCACGACGACATCGTGCTGATCGTCTCCGGGCTCAACTCCGGTGACCTGAAAGCGACTTGGGGGCCGTTCTGGCGGTCGTTCAAACCCACCTGGAAGATCTGGGTTGAAGAGGCGGCCTTCCGCGTCTTCGAGTGCGGGCGCCAAGAGATCAACTCCGCCCCCGCCTCGATCCGGTTCTGCCGTGGCTAAGACCATGGTCGCAGCAGCCGATGAAGGCCGCCCCTACAACCTCCGCTCCGACGGTGAGCCCGGCATCCACGGCCACCTCGGGAGCTTCCGCCGAGGCCCGGCCGTCTTCAGCCTCTACGAGATCCCACCCGACCGGGGCCAGTACCCGAACGGCCCGACGGTCTACCTGATCGATGTCGAAGACGGGGTGGGCGCCCGTGAGTGCTGCCGCTTCACCGACGACCCGGAAGACCTCCCGGTCTGGAACGGCGCGTGGAACAACGATGAATGGTGCATCTGGATCCTCCGCCGCGCCTTCGCCTTGATCGCCGCACCGGATTGAGACCGAGCGATACCACCGAACACCATCGGCGAGAGGGCGGGTCCGAAGCGGATCCGCCCTCTCGACCACGTTCCGAGACACCATCATTACGCCACCGATATGCAACTGTGATGTTTCTTGGCCGCGTCTCCCCTTCCGAGTGGGTCACCCGATCCACGGCATGCGAGCCACGAGGAGTCAAGATGCGGAAACGACACGCCATCGGGGCGGCGGTGACGGCGACTGCGGTCGTCGGCGCGGTCGTCACCGGCGGACTGATCGCCAACGCCGAGACGAACACGACGCCGTCGCCATCCACCGCGGCCAACCAGGCCGGCATCACCGCCCCAACGGTCATCCTCCCCACCGGGGACGCCGTGACGATCTTCGAAGACGGCACCATGGGCGTCAAACCCGCGCCCGGCCGCGAGGACATCGGGTTCGTCTCGATGTACGAGCCCGGAGCCGGCAACGAGCGGCTGGTCATCCCGCGCGATGTGGCCGCCGAGATCCAAGCGGGACACGAAGACCCGCGCCGGTACAACGTCACCGCACTCGCCGCCGCAGGCCACGCGGACGCCGCCGCCGTCGAAGAGTCCGAACTCGACGCATTCGCGGGCCTTCCGCCGAGTGCAGCCCAGGCCGAAGCCGAGCGGCAGCAGACGCAGACCCTCACCGTCACCCTCAAGGACCGCACCGGCAAAGCGCCGCAAGACAACTGGGTGCTCTGGGCCGACCTGGACGACCCCGATCACTGGGGCCGCATCGAGTTCGATGAGAGCGGCGTCGGCACCGTCGAACTCGAGCCGGGGGAGTACGCCCTCCAGCACTCGATGTGGAACGAGGCCACCGACACCGCCCGCGGCGAGATTGTCGCCGGCCTGACCGCGGTGACCATCGGGAAGGAACCCGAAGCGCTCGTCATCGACGCCGCCGAGGCGGTGCCGCTGACCATCGAGGTCGAGGAGGAGGACGCCGCATACGAGCGGGGCATCCTCACCCTCAGCGCCTCCGGTGAGGCGAACTCGGTCGGCACCGGCGACTTCATCGGCGCGCGGGACGACGTGTACATGCTGCCGGAACCGGACCTGCCCGGCTTCGACCTCGGCTTCCTGTACCAGGCCGTGCTCACCGGCGATGACGACGACGAGGCCTACCAGTACAACCTCGCCTTCCACGAGCGCGGGTCGTTCCCCGACGAGGGCGAGTTCAAGCCGTCCGAGGACCACCTGGCGGCCGAGGAGACGGCCTTCAACAGCCTCGGGGTCGACATCGAAGGCTTCACCTGTGACTACGGCGACACGAACCCGCAGCTCGGCCCGGGCCTGTGCGCCATGATGCCGACGTCGTTCCCCTCGGAGCGGACGGTCTACTACACCGCCGACCCCGAGATCGAATGGTCCGGCTTCCATGAGGGCGGCGTGTACGTCGATGAGCTCCAACTCGTGGACGGCTTCTACGACTCGAAGGACCTCGGTTCGCTGGAGGCCGGGGAGACCGACCGCTCGGTCGTCCAGGGGCCGCTCTCCGCCGGGCCGGCCAACTCGATCCTCTACACCTATGAGGACGTGCCGTTCCTGTACGCGGCCACCAAGCCCGCGTACAGCGGCAGCGACGAGGACCTGACGCTCGTGGGCCACAGCGCCCGCGCCGTCCTGAGCACCGATGACCAGAAGGTCGGCGTGCTCGAAGGGATCGACCCGTGGGGCGGCTACGAGTTCGACCTCACCGGGTTCGACGAGGGCCGGTACACCCTCGAAGTCGACTCGACCAAGAGCACCGACACCGCGCTCCTCGGCACGGCTGCCACGCAGACCTGGAACTTCGACCTCGACCCGGCCGCCGCGACCGACGAAGGGACGACACTCGCGCTCCCGGTCGTGCTGATGCGAGCGGAGGACGTCGAAGGCGGCTTCGTCGAGGACGAGGACGAACTGGAAGTGACGCTCGACCTGGTGGTCAACGAGTACGCCCCGGAGGTCACCGCAACGGCGATGACCCTCGAAGTCTCCTTCGACGACGGCCTGACCTGGGACGAGGTCGAGATCGACCGGGACGGCAACTCCGCCACCGGCACGATCGAGCACCCGGAGGACGCTGAGTACGCCTCCGTGCGGATGACCGCCGTCGACGACGCGGGCACCGAGGTCACCCACACCTTGATCCGCTCGTACGGGCTCCGCTAGCGCCGAGGACGAATCGCGAGCCGGGACCGCCGCCGGTCCCGGCTCGCCCTCCCGACCGCCTTGCACCGCTCGTATACGGTCGGTTCGTCCGCCGGCGCCCCACTGGTGCGCCGCTGGTCCCCACTGCTCCGAAACCCTGAGAGCGACCGCATGTCGTATCCGCCTCCGCCCGCGCCGCAACCCGAATTCCGCCCCGCGCCCCCACCGGCGCCCCCGCGGGCTCCGCACCGGATGCCTTGGTGGGCCAAGGCGCTCATCTCGATCCTCGCCGCGGTCACCGCTCTCCTGCTGGCGTTCGCCGCCATCGAGCTCGTCTGGATCGGCAAGCAGATCGACTGGTTCTTCTCGGTCGGCGAATCCGATGACCCCACCGGGCCGCCGCCCGAGGGCGCGGGCGACTTCAACGAGCACGTCTGCCTTGAGTTCGACCTCGCGGCGTTCGACGAATTCACCGGCGGCACCGCCGAGTTCGCCAGCGCCACCGCCTTCCCCGACGAGGACCCCCGCGCCCTCCACTGCCACTTCCGCACCGCGGCAGGGGAGAAGCTGAGCATCGCCGTATTCGCGGGCTCCGAAGAGGACTACGCCGCCGACGCCGTCCTCGAGAACCGCGAGGGGTTCGAGGGCGCCGCTTGGGCGGTCGAAGACCTCGCCACGGGCAGCCTGGTCGGCTACAGCCGCGTCTTCCCAGGGGAGTCATGGGAGACGTACGGCGTCGAGCTCGGGTACGAACGGATCATGATCAGCGTGACGCTTGAATACGAGCCCGGCGCCGGAGCGCGTGAGACGGCCGTCGAAGTCGCCGACACCGCCGCCAGCGCGGCGCTCAACCGGTTCCTGGACTACGCGTAGCGCGGTCCGCGAGCGACAGCGCAGGCCGCCGTCGCCGGCGAAGGCGGGGAGGTCGCGAGGGCGTTCCACGCCGGCACCGCCTGGGGCCGAGCCCGGGCGAAGGCCGTGCGGACTTCAGCAAGGTGCATTTCAGATACCGCTTGTCATTCGGATACCGTCATGTATCTTGGGTGCGTGAACCAGGAAACCAGGACGCGGCTGACGCGTAAGGAGAGCCAGGAGGAGACGCGACACCGCCTGGTCGCGTCCGCGATCGAGCTGTTCGCGCAGGCGGGTGTGGCGGCGACCTCGCTGAACGCCGTCGCCGAGCACGCGGGCTTCAGCCGCGGGGCCGTGCACGGCAACTACGACGGCAAGGACGCGCTCGCCGCGGCCGTCGCCGAATCGGTGGTGGGCGCGCTCGGACCGGAACTCCAGCGGGTGCTCGCGGCCCCCGAGCCCAGCGGCGACCGACTGGCGGCGTACATCCGCGCCTTCCTGCGGTACTGCGCCGAGCGGCCGCACGCCGCCGGTGCGCTGATCGCGGTGGTCGAGTACTTCGGCCGACGCGACCCGCAGCACTACAGCGAGCGCGCCGCGGCCTCCCTCGACGACCTGGTGGGCCTGTTCGAGGACGGCCAGCGGCGCGGCGAGATGCGGGCCTTCGACGCCCGGACGATGGCGTTCGCGGTGCGGACCGTGCTCGACAGCGCTGCGCTGAGGCTCTCCGCCGGCCAGGCCGACGCCGCCGAACTGACGACCGAAATCGCGGCGATGTTCACCGCCGCCACCCGTAAGGAGGGCACCCCGGCATGAGCCGCACGTACCGCATCACCGTCCGCGGCCGGTTCGCGGACCTCACTGCAGCGCAACGGGAGCAGTTGCGCGGCGCGCAGGCCGAGCACGACATGTTCGCCGCGAGGTACACCCCGGAGGGCGCGTTCCTCTACGGACCCGAACTGGTCGGCTACCAGTTCCGCTACCTCCTGAGCGTCGACGAGGCGAGCCCGGAGGACGCCGATCTCGCCGCGCGGCTCGAGGCCGAGGAACTGGCCGAAGCGGGCATCCGCGAGCGGGGCTTCCAGGGCCGGATCACCGACACCGCACTGACGTGCGTGGAGGACATGAAGATCCGCGGCGGCAGGCGGCGGTCCTGACCGCTCACCATCCGAACCCGAATCACAGATTGCGAGTAGATCCCATGACGCAGTACTTCCTGACCGTGCCGCACGATTCGGCCGAAGAGCCGACCATGGAGTCCATGCGGGACTTCGACCCCGCCGAGATGGAGGCCCTGATGGCCGCCGTCGGCAGGTTCAACGCCGACCTCAACGAAGCGGGCGCGTTCGTGACCGCGGACGGACTGCAGCCGCCGTCGAGCGCGATCACCGTGGACGCCACCGGCGAGACGCCCAAGCGCACCCCCGGGCCGTTCGTAGAGGCCGCCGAGTACGTGGGCGGCTTCTGGATCATCGAAGCCCCGAGCGAGGAGCGGGCGCTGCAATGGGCCGAGCAGGCCTCGGCCGCACTCGGCTCGCGCATCGAAGTGCGCGCGCTCCAAGAGCAGCCCGAATAGTCGCGCCGGCGCGGCCCCCTACCGAGACGTCGGGGGCTGCGCCGTTCCCGGAGCGGCCCGGCCTGCGGTCGGCTAGCATCGGCGCGTCGCCCGCGAGTCGGAGGAGGGCCCATGAGCGGGGAGCGCGATCTCCAGAAGCTGCTGCGCGGCATGCGTCCTGAACTGCATCCGGGCCCGTACGTCTTCACCGCCGTCACGGCGGCCGCCGCTCCGCCAGGTGTCGCACCGGTGGTCACGGTCGCCGAAGCGGAGGGCCTGACCCTGGTCATGACCCGCGAGGAGGCGGAGCGGGCGGGCCTGGGCTACGACTACGAGGCCGCCTGGATCACCCTGCGCATCCACTCCGCGCTCGACGCGGTCGGCCTCACCGCCGCCGTCGCAACCGAACTCGCCGCAGCCGGACTCAGCTGCAATGTGGTCGCCGGGTTCTACCACGACCACCTGTTCGTGCCGTACGAGCACGCCGACCGGGCGCTGGCGATCCTCGAGGCGCTTGCGAGTCCCGGCGCCTGACCCCGCCGCTTGTGCGGGAGTTACCCTCGCGTGTAGTACGGAGCGCCCCCGGCAACAACCCTGCCTCGGGGAAGCTGAAGGCAGGCTGAAGTGCTGCGGGGGCGATTGCGGCGTGCGGTGGGTAGCATGCACCCGGCGGCCGAACGGCCGCCGCATCCTGATCGGGAGGTCCGAGGCATGGGTGGCGAAGGGCGGCAAGGGCGGTGACCGCCGCTTTCTTTACCGGGCTGGCCCTGGGGCTGGCGCTGATTGTGCCGATCGGAGCGCAGAACGTCTTCGTGTTCGGGCAGGGCGTGACCCTGGGGATGCCGAGGGCGCTGTGGGCCGTCATCGGCGCGGGCGTGTGCGACACGATCCTGATCGTGCTCGGCGCGGCCGGGACCTCGGCGCTGCTGCACTCGGTGCCGGGCCTGCGGCCCGCGATGCTCCTCGCGGGCGCGCTGTTCCTCGCCTACCTCGGCGTGAAGTCCCTGCGCGCCAAATCGACCGAACTCGACGATGAGACCGGTGTCTGGTCGCGGGGGCAGGTGTTGCGCCGGACCATGGCCGTCTCGCTGCTCAACCCGCACGCCATCCTCGACACCGTCGGCGTGCTCGGGGCGGCGATCACCGCCCAAGCGGTCGGCACGCGTGTGCCGTTCGCGCTCGGTGCGGTGACCGCCTCGTGGGCCTGGTTCCTCGTACTCGCGGCGGCGGCACACGGTTTGCGGCGCTTCATGACCAAGGAGCGGCGGGTCTGGTTCGACCGCGTCTCCGGGCTGATCCTGCTGGTGTTCGCCGGGTGGCTCGCAGTCGAGTTCGTCCAGACCCTGGTCTAGGGCCCGGGTCAGGCTCCCGGTTCGATCCGCAGGAGCTGGCCGGTCTCCAGGGCGGCCCAGACCGCGCCGTCAGGGGCGATCGCGATGCCGTGCGGCTCGCTGTTCGCGAAGGGGATGTCGTGCCCGGTGACCGTGCCGCCGGCGCTGAGGTGCCCGATCCGGTTGCCGCCCCACTCGGTGAACCAGCAGCCGCCCTCGGTGTCCGCGACGACCGCGTGCGGCCGCGCGCCTTCCTTGAGCGCGTAGGCGGTCACGGTGCCGTCGGCGTCGAGGTGCCCGACGCGGTCGCCCATGATGTCGGCGAACCACACCCGGCCGGTTCCGGCCGCGATGCCGACCGGGGCGGCGCCCGGCAGTTCGAGCGGAATGACCTCGACCGCGCCGTCGTCGCCGACGCGCCCGACCGATGCCCTGGCGTTCAACGTGAACCACACGTCGCCGCCCGGCGCGATGGCGAGTGCCGAGGCGAAGGCGCCGGTGGCCGGGATCGCGAACCGGGTCAGCGACCCGTCGGTGTCGATTCGTCCGATGTGGTCAGTCCCGGATTCGGTGAACCAGACCGCGCCGGTGCGGTCCACGGCGATGCCGTAGGGCCCCGCGCCTTCGGCGAGTGGCACTTCGGTGAGCGCGCCGTCCGCGCCGACGCGGCCGATCCGGTGGCCCTTGAACTCGGTGAACCAGGCCGCGCCGTCGGGTGCGACGGCGATGACCGTGGGCTGCGACCCGGCCGCCAGCTCGGTGTACTCCGGTTCGCCGCCCGGCGCGATACGGCCGACCCGGTCGCCTTCGGCCACGGTGAACCAGGTCGTGCCGTCGGGTGCGAAGGCGATTCCATACGCGCCCTTGGCGACGTCGACGGTCCTCATCAGATGGTCCTCTCCTCGGGGTTCGCCCGATCGGGGTTGTGAAGGAATATATATCGACAACGAGGCATGCCGCCTCGATCAGCCGTTCTCGCTCGCCGTCGCGACGGGCGCGGCGGCGACGCCGTTGAGGACCAGGTCCATCCACCGCTCGCGGGCCCTGGCCGGCTGGTCGGAGGGCGCGGTGGCGAACAAGAGGAAGAAGTCGTCCACCGTCAGGTCGGCACGGAAGCGGCCGGTATTCTTGCCCGCCTTGAGGATCCGGTCCATCGCCGCCATGGCGCGGGTGATCGGCCGCTCGATGTCGTACTGCGCGCCGAGCGACTGCGCCGCGGCCTTGGCGGCCTTGTCGCTCGCCGCGAGCTCGACGGCGCCGAGGAGGAACCGCCGGAGCTCTTCGAGCGCGTCCGCGCCGGCCTCCATGCGGTCGGCGGTGGCCTCGACCTCGTTCATGATCCGCTCGAGGTGGGATTCGATGACCGCGGCGACCAGGGCGTCCTTGGTGGGGAAGTGGCGGTAGAGGGTGCCGACGGCGACGCCGGCCTCCTCAGCGATGGCGTCCATGCGGACCTCGGGGCCGTGGACGACGATCTGCCGGTCGGCGGCCTCGAGGATCTTGGAGCGGTTGCGCGCGGCATCGGCGCGCAGTGGGCGTTCCGCGCTCATCCCTCTCCTCTCGTTCGACCGCATCGTAGGGCATCGCGACCCGTGTGACGCCCGTCGCCGGGTTTGCAATAACCTGAATCATGGTTCATGATAAAGATGAACTCAAGTTCAGCTTACCTCGCGGACCGGATCGCCCGACCGCGAAGAAACCGGAGGCCCCGATGAGCACCAAGCAGAGCGCCAAGCCCTGGACCGCCGCCGACATCCCCGACCAGACCGGCCGCACCGCCCTCGTCACCGGCGCGAACAGCGGCCTCGGCATCGAGACCGCCCGCGCGCTGGCCGGGCGCGGCGCGCACGTGATCCTGACGTCCCGCTCCGAGGCCAAAGGCCGCGAAGCCGTCGCGGACATCCGCGCCGACCACCCGCGCGCGAACCTCGAGGTGCGCACGCTCGACCTCGAAGACCTCGACTCGGTGGCCGAGTTCGCCGACCGTCTGAACGCCGACCGCAACCGGCTCGACCTCCTCGTGAACAACGCCGGCGTCATGGCCCCGCCGCGCTCGCTCAGCCCGCAGGGCCACGAGCGCCAGTTCGCCACCAACCACCTCGGCCACTTCGCGCTCACCGGGCGGCTCCTCGGACTGCTCGAAGCCGGCCGCGACCCGCGCGTGGTCACCGTCTCCTCGCTCGCGCACCGGCACGGCAAGATCCACTTCGACGACCTCACCGGCGAGCAGCGGTACAGCGCCGTCGGCTACTACGGCCAGTCCAAGTTCGCCAACGCCGTCTTCGGCCTCGAACTCGACCGGCGGCTGCGGGCGGCGGGCAGCCCGATCCGCAGCCTCATCGCGCACCCGGGGTTCTCCGCGACGAAGCTCGTGGCGAACGGCATGAACGCGCCCGTGCGGCTGCTCGCGAAACTCCTCATGCCGTTCGCCACCCAGTCCCAGGCGCAGGGCGCGCTGCCGCAGCTGCGCGCCGCCACCGACCCGGCGGCGCAGAGCGGGGAGTACTACGGCCCCAACGGCAAAGGCGAGCGCATGGGCGCGCCGGTCGTGGTCCAGACGATCCCCGAAGCGAAGGACCGCGAGACGGCCGCGCGGCTGTGGTCGGTCTCGGAGGAGCTGACGGGCGTCACCTTCGCGTTGAGCGCAGCCTGACGCAGGACCTAAGGCGTCGTCTCGAGGTGCCGGAGGACGCGCGCGGCGATGTCCCCGAGGGCGTCCAGGTCCTCGGGGGAGATCGCGTCGAGCACGAGGCGCCGCACGGCGGCCACGTGCAGGGGCGCGGCGACCTCGATCGCCTCGACGCCCTGCTCGGTGATGGTCACGAACGCGCCCCGGCCGTCCTCGGCGCACTCCTCGCGCGCGACCAGGCCGCGCTTGATCATGCGCGCGATCTGGTGCGAGAGGCGGCTCTGCTCGAAGTCGATGTTCTTCGCGAGCTCCTGGAACCGCAGGCGGCCGGAGGGCTCGTCGGTGAGCGCCACGAGGATCGCGAAATCCGGGCCGGAGAGCTTCGACTGCGACTGGAGCTCGCTGCCGAGGCGGGCGGTGAGCTTCTGGTTCAAGCGCACGAAGGCGCGCCAGGAGCGCTGCTCGCGCGGGCTCAGCCACGGTGTGTCGTCGTTCATGATGGCGCCATCCTACCTGGTCATTGACACATCATGTACCGTCGCGGCATTTCGGCGGACCGCACACCGGGGGCGAGTCTTAGCGGACCGCCCGGAATCGTGGAATCCTGGGGCGAAACGGGATCGAGCGCGAGGGGCCCTTTCTGATGGCGAACGAGCAGTACCGACTGCGGAGCATGCCGGTGGGCACCGGCGCGACCGGGACGCGGACCGAGTCCGACTCGATGGGGCCGATCGAGGTCCCGGCCGAGCACTACTGGGGCGCGCAGACCCAGCGCTCCCTGCACCACTTCGCGATCGGCGAGGACCGGATGCCCACCGCCGTCTACCGGGCCTTCGGCCGCGTGAAAGAAGCCGCCGCGCTGGTGAACGCCTCGCACGGCCTGCTCGAACCGGTGATCGCCGAGGCGATCGTGGTCGCCGCCGGAGAGGTCGTCTCGGGCGACCTCGACGCGGAGTTCCCGCTCTCGGTGTGGCAGACCGGTTCCGGGACGCAGACCAACATGAACGTCAACGAGGTCATCGCCAACCGCGCCAACCAGCTCCTCGGCGGCGGCATCGGCACCAAGACCCCGGTGCACCCCAACGACCACGTCAACCTCAGCCAGTCCTCCAACGACAGCTTCCCCACGGCGATGCACCTCGCCACCCTCCTGGCCCTGCGCGACCGCACTCTGCCGCAGCTGGACGCGCTCACCGAGACGATCCGGTTCAAGGCCGAGCAGTGGGTCGACGTCGTCAAGATCGGCCGCACCCACCTTCAGGACGCCACGCCGCTCACCGTGGGCCAGGAGTGGTCCGGGTGGGCCGCGCAGCTGCGCGACGCCCGTGTGCGCCTTGAGGACTCGCTCGCGAGCATCTGCGGCCTCGCCGCCGGCGGCACCGCCGTCGGCACCGGCATCAACGCCCCCGAGGACTTCGGCGAGGCCATCGCCGCGAAGCTCGCCGACCTCACCGGGCTGCCGCTCGTGACCGCCCCGAACAAGTTCGCGGCACAGGCCTCATTGGACGGCATGGTCGCGGTGAGCGCGGGCCTGCGCGGCGTCGCCGTCGCACTCATGAAGGTGGCCAACGACATGCGCTGGCTCGCCTCGGGTCCGCGCGCGGGACTCGCCGAACTGCGCCTGCCCGCCAACGAGCCGGGCTCGTCGATCATGCCCGGCAAGGTGAATCCGACCCAGCAGGAGGCCACGCTGATGGTGTGCCTCCAGGTCATCGGCGAGGACTCGATCGTGGCCGCCGCCGGCGCGCAGGGCCATTTCGAGCTCAACACCATGCGCCCGGTCGTGATCGCCAACGTGCTGCACTCCGCCCGCATCCTCGGCGACGCCGCCGAGAAGCTGAAGGACTTCAGCGTCGAAGGCACGCAGCTCGACCGCGCGAAGATCGCCGAGCACGTCGACCGCTCGCTCATGCTCGTGACCGCCCTCAGCCCGCACATCGGATACGACAAGGCCACCGAGATCGCGCACAAGGCCGACGCGGAGGGCTCCACGCTGCGCGAAGCCGCGCTCGCCCTCGGGGTGAGCGCCGCCGACTTCGACCGCATCGTCGATCCCGCGACCATGGTCGGCCACCCGCGGCGGGACCTCGGCCTCGATCCGGGCCGGTGAGACCGGGCACGATCGGCGCGGATCGCGAAACATTCGCGGCCGCACGGGCGTTGCGCGGCATATGAGGACTCCGCACCCCCTCCGGCTCTCGCTGCTCGACCGCGCCGTGATCGCCGGGGGCGAGACGCCCGCCGAGACCCTGCGCGACGTCGTCGCCAACGCCAAGCAGGCCGAGGACCTGGGCTTTCACCGCTACTGGGTGGCCGAGCACCACAGCGTGCCCGGCATCGCCGGCTCGGCGCCCACCGTCCTGGCCGCGGCCGTCGCCGCTGCGACCTCGCGCATCAGGGTCGGCACCGGCGGCGTCATGCTGCCCAACCACCGGCCGCTGGTGGTCGCCGAGCAGTTCGGCGTCCTGGAATCGCTCTTCGAAGGCCGCATCGACATGGGCCTGGGCCGCACCCTCGGCTTCGTCCCGGCCGTGCGGGCCGCGCTCGGGCACGACCTGGACGAGGCCGACGACTTCGACGCGCTCCTCGCCGAACTCCTCGGCTACTTCACCGGTGAGCAGGCGGCCCACCCCGGCGTGCACGCGCGACCCGGCGAAGGGCTCCGCCCCGAGCCGTTCGTGCTCGCGGTCGGCTCAGGGGGCGAGTACGCCGCCCGGCACGGCGTAGGTCTGGTGATCGCCCCGTCCAAGGGGCTCAAGGCGACCCGCGCCAAAATCGACGACTACCGGCGCGACTTCCGGCCCTCGGGGTGGCGGTCCGAACCGTACGTCGTCGTGGCGCAGAGCGTCGCTGTCGCCGAGACCCGCGAGGCCGCCGAGGACCTGCTCCTGCCCGAGTTCTGGTCGACCGCGCTGTCCCGCACCAAAGGCGAGTTCCGGCCGCTGCGGCCCGCGGACGAGATCAGGGCCGCCGAGAAGACCAGCCGCGAGTCCAAGCACCTCGAACAGGCGCTGACGGGCGCGGTCTACGGCACCGCCGACGAAGTGGCCCCGCGCCTTGCCGACCTGGTCGAGGCCACCAGCGCGGACGAACTCCTCATCGGCACCTCCTCCTACGACCGCAAGGCCCTCTTCGACTCTCACCGCCGCCTCGCCGAACTCGCCGGTCTCGCAACGCGGTGAGCGGTCAGCGGTCGCGGAAGTAGTGCTTGGCGGCCGGGAAGTTGAGGAACGAGATGAGCGCGAACGCGCCGCCGACCATCAGCAGGACCGCGACCCAGTCCAGCACGTCCACCCACTGCGGCGTGGCCGCCACGACCCACTCGTTCGCCTCGTTGCTGTAGTCCATGCCGCCGCTGTCCTGCGGCAGGAGCGAACGGTGGGCGAAGAAGTCCCGGTTGAGCCGCGTGAAGAAACTTGCGGGCATGCAGCATCCGACCGCGGTCCAGGACATGATGAGCGTGAGGAACCGCGCGGTCGGCGCGCCGCGGCTGTTAAACGCGGCCAGCAGCGCGTAGCAGGCGGCGAGCAGCACATAGAAGCCCGCCATGGCGGTGAATGCGCCCTGGACCACGAGGTCGATCTCACCGGAGGCGATCTCGAAATCCCCCGTGATGTCGTGGTGCATGAGCCGCTCGGCCTCGCCGCGCACCGTCTCTTTCACGACCAGGAAGCTGACGGCGGTCAGGACCAGCATGACGACGGTGAGGCACTGCGTCCACACGACGGCGGCGACGATCTTCGGCCGCGGCTCGAACGGCGGCGGGAACTGCGGGTCGTGGTACACCGGGGGATGGGCCATGGCGACCTCCGTTCGCAGGAGCAAAGGCCCCGATAGTAAACCGCTGCCGCACAACGGCATCGACCACGCCGAAGCGCCGCAATCGGTCCGATCGCGGCGCTTCGCGAGATCAGCCGCGGCCGCAGGCCTCGCAGAGGCCGCGCCGCCGCTGGTGGTACGCCATCGCCGCGTGGGCGTGGTCCACCGGGCAGGTGACGGCCTGACCACTCCAGTTGCGACCTCGTTCCCCGGCGGATCGCCGATTGGCTTACGCTGGCGGCATTCAGAGGAGGAGGGCCGATGGCGCGAGCGTCACGGACGCAAGAGGTGGTCGAACAGGTCCTCGACGCCATCATCGACGGCAAGCTGCGACCCGGCGAACCGCTGCCCCCTGAGGGCGTGCTCGCTGAGGATCTACACGTCTCTCGGCTGACCCTGCGCGAGGCGGTGCGGCTGCTGCAGGCCCAGGGCGTGATCGTGCAGGTGCCGGGCCGGCGCCACCGGGTCGCGCCCGTCGCGCAGTGGACCGGGCTCGAGGCGGTCGTGCGGCACGCCCGCAGCGCGGGGGAGCGGGAGCGGTCCTCGCTCGAACTGCTCGAAGTGCGCATGATGATCGAGACCGGCGCGGCCCAGCTCGCGGCCGAGCGCCGCTCCGACACCGACCTCGACGCGCTGCGCGAGCAGATCGAGCGCATGAAGGCCGCGCACGCGAAGACCGACGTGGCCGCGTTCGTCGCCGCCGACCTCGCCTTCCACGACGTCATCCTCCACGCCGCCGACAACCGCATCCTCGTGGCGGCCCTGCTGCCGCTCACTGCGATGCTCGCCGAGACCCGCAGTGAGACCAGCGCCGTCGCCGAGATCCGCGAGCACGCCATCGCCGAGCACACTGCGATCGTCGACGCGCTCGCCTCCGGCGACCGGCTAGCCGCCCGCGACGCGATGGCCAGCCACATGGACCAGACCCGCGGCGACCTGCTCGAATACGTGCACTCGCGCCGCTAGGACGGCCGCTCCGCTCCACCCGATTTGACGAACGCGGAAAACCGAGGCAGGATATCTGATATCTGATATCTGATATCCGGGATCGAGCCCGGGACTGAACGAAGGAGTTCACGTGGACGTCGCGACGCTGCTCGCCACCGTGCCGGCACCCGCTCAGGTCACCGCCGCCGACGTGCGCGCCGAAACCGACCCGGCCTCCGTCCTCGTGGTCCTCGACGACGACCCCACCGGCACCCAGTCCGTCGCCGGACTCCCCGTCCTCACCCGCTGGGAACCCGCCGACCTCGACTGGGCGTTGGGCACCGGCGCCGCCGCCGTCTACGTCCTCACCAACACCCGCTCCCTCGACCCCGGCACCGCCGCCGCCCGCAACCGCGACGTCGCCGCCGCCGCGCTGGCCGCCGCCGCGCGCGCGGGCAAGCGCGTCACCTTCGTCTCCCGCTCCGACTCGACCCTGCGCGGCCACTTCCCGCTCGAGACCGACGTCCTCACCGAGGCCATCGCCGAACACGGCCGCCCCGCCCCCGCGCTCACGCTCCTCGTGCCCGCCTTCCCCGACGCCGGGCGCATCACCGTGCGCGGCGTCCACTACTGGGTGGTCGACGGCGAGGCCACCCCCGTCGGCGAGACCCCCTTCGCCCAAGACGCCACCTTCGGCTTCCGCTCCTCCGACCTGCGCGACTGGGTCGCCGAGAAGACCGGCGGCATCGTGCCCGCCGCCGACGTCGCCGCCCTCACCGTCGACGTGATCCGCACCGGCCCCGACGCCGTCGCCGACTTCCTCCGCGCCCTCGGCGAAGGCACCCTCGTCACCGTCGACGCCGTGGACGAGAGCGACATGCGCGTGGTCGCCCTCGCCCTCCACCGGCTCGAACGCGAAGGCGTCCAAGCGCTCCTGCGCGTCGGCCCGCCCTACGTCAGAGCCCACATCGGACAGGACATCGCCGCGCCGGTCACCAAGGACCGCATCGACTTCGCCAACGACCGCGGCGGCCTCGTCGTCGTCGGCAGCCACGTCCCCCTCACCACCGCCCAGCTCGCGGGCCTCCGTGAAGCCCGGCCCGGCACCGCGACCGTCGAACTCGACGTGCACCGGCTCATCGACGACCGCCGCGACGCCCACCTCGAAGCCCGAGCGGCACAGGTCGCCCAAGCCCTCGAGACCGGCACGGTCATCGTCCACACCACCCGCGAGCTCGTGACCGGCCGCGACGGCGACGAAAGCCTCGCCATCGCCCGCCAGGTCTCCAGCGGCGTGGTCGATCTCGTCGCCCGCGTCCTCGACCTCGCCCCGCCGCGCTTCGTCATCGCCAAGGGCGGCATCACCTCCAGCGACACCGCCTCCGAAGCGCTCCGCATCCGGCGCGCCACCGTCGTCGGCCCCATGCTCCCCGGCATCGTGTCCCTGTGGCAGCCCGAGGACGGCCCGGCGCGCGGCATTCCCTACATCGTCTTCGCGGGGAACGTCGGCTCCACCGACTCCCTCGCGCAAGTGGTCGGCGTCCTCGCCGACTGACCGTCCCCCGATTGATTGGAACGATCATGAACAGCAACGTCGCTGTCATCGGCCTCGGCGCGATGGGCCTGCCCATGGCCGCGCGCCTGGCCGAGCGATTCGCCGTCCGCGGCTTCGACATCGCGGCCGAACGGCTCGACCTTGCCGCCGCGCAAGGCGTCACGCCCGCCGCGACCGCCGCCGAAGCCGTCGCCGACGCCGGGACGGTCCTCGTCGCCGTCCGCACCGGCGACCAGCTCCACGCCCTCCTGTTCGGTGACAACGGGATGGCGGCGCACCTGGCGCCCGGCGCGGTCGTCGTCCTCACCAGCACCGTCGGCACCGCTGGGCTCGCCGAGACCGCCGCGCGCCTCGCCGCGCAGGACGCCCACCTCGTGGACGCCCCGCTCTCCGGCGGCCCCGTCCGCGCCCGCGAAGGCGACCTCCTCATCGTCGTCGGAGCCGCACCCGCCGCCCTCGCGGCGGTCGAGCCCGTCCTCGAGCAGCTCGCCTCCACACTCTCCATCGTGGGCGACAAGCCCGGCGACGGCCAGGCGCTCAAGACCGTCAACCAGCTGCTGTGCGGCGTCCACATCGCCGCCGCCGCCGAAGCGCTCGCCCTCGCCGACGCCCTCGGCCTCGACCGCGAACGCACCCTCGACGCGCTCACCGCCGGCGCCGCCAACTCGTTCATGCTCGGCAACCGCGGCCCGCGCGCCCTCCAGGCCTACGACGACGGCGGCGCCGAAGTCCTCAGCCGCCTCGACATCTTCGTCAAGGACATGGGCATCGTCGGCGACGCCGCCCGCGCCGCCCACCTCGCCGTGCCCGTCGCGGCCGCCGCCGAGCAGTTGTTCCTCCTCGGCGAGGCCCAAGGCCTCGGCGCGCTCGACGACTCCGCGGTCATCCGCGTCGTCGCCCCGCAGCTCCGCGAGACGGAGGCGTAGTCATGGGATTCACACTGCCGCTCCCCGCCCTCATCCTCGTCGGACTCGCGGGCGTCGCACTCCTGCTCCTGCTCGTCATCAAATGCAAGATGCAGGCGTTCTACGCCCTCGTCATCACCTCGATCGCCGTCGGCATCGGCGCGGGCCTCCCGCTCACCACCGTTCCCGCCCAAGGCGACGAACCCGAGCGGCTCGGCGTCGTCCAGGCGATCATCGCCGGCGTCGGCGGCACCCTCGGCTCCGTCGCCGTCCTCGTCGCCCTCGGTTCCATGCTCGGCAAGATCATCGAGATCTCCGGCGGCGCCGACGCCCTCGCCGGGAGGTTCACCGGCTGGCTCGGGCCCAAGCGCGTCGGCGTCGCCCTCACCGCCGCCGCCGCGATCCTCGCCATCCCGGTCTTCTTCGACGCCGGGTTCATCATCCTCATCCCGATCATCTACGCCTTCTCCAAGGCCGCCGGGCTCAACCCGATCAAGTTCGGCCTGCCCATCGCCGGGATCATGCTCGCCGTCCACGTGGCCGTCCCGCCCCACCCGGGCATCGTCGGCGGCGCCGCCATCCTCGGCGCCGACGTCGGATGGATCACGATCCTCTCGCTCGCCGTCTCGATCCCGCTCGCGGTCGCCGCGTACTTCCTCGGCAAGCTCTTCAACCGCCGCGAATACTCGATGATCGCCGCCACGAAGGCCATGTTCGACGGCTTCGGCAAGAACGACGGCCCCAAGAACGGCACCCTCGAGGACGGCGAGAAGGCCCCCGGCGCCGGGACCATCATCGGCATCATCGTGCTGCCCTTGGCGCTCATCATGGTCGGCACCACGATCGCCCCGCGCTTCGAGGCCGGGACCTTCTGGAACGGGTTCCTCTCGATGATCGGCCAGCCGATCTTCGCGCTGGCCGTGGCCATCGCCGCCGCCATGTTCGCGCTCGGCGTGCGCCGCGGCTGGTCCGCCGCGAAGCTCGGCGAGGTCATGGAATCGGCCCTGCCCGCCGCGGCCGTCATCATCCTGGTGACCGGTGCGGGCGGCGGTTTCGGCAGGGTGCTCACCGAGTCCGGGATCGGCGCGGCCGTCGCCGACTCGCTCTCCTCGGCCGGCATCCCGGTCCTGCTCGCGGTCTTCCTCATCTCGCTGATCCTGCGCGCCGCGCAGGGCTCGGCGACCGTGGCGATCACGACCGCCGCCGGGCTCATGCTCCCGGCCGTGCAGGCGCTCGGCCTCGACCCCGTCCACCTCGCGCTCGTAGCGCTCGCGATCGGCTACGGCTCCCTGGGCCTGAGCCACGTGAACGACTCGGGCTTCTGGATCGTGACCCGCTACCTCGGGCTCTCGGTCAAGGACGGCCTCAGGGTCTGGACGCCGATGACGACCCTGCTCGGCCTCCTCGGCTTCCTGATCACGGCGGGCCTGTACGTGCTCATCCCGTCGAGCTGATCAGGGACCGGACCTCCCGGTCCGGGTCAAGACCGCCGGGCCGGGAGGTCTCCCTTCGGTCACTTTCCTTTCCGCGCAACGGGACCGCCGGGCACCTCGGCCCGGCGGTCCTTGCGCGCGCTACGCCCACACGTCGTAGCTGTTGCAGTTGAAGTTGTAGCCGCCGGTCGACGAGGTGATCTCGAAACCGAACGCGATCTCGCCGATGGTGACCCTCGGCATGCGGCCGTTGGCGACCAGCCACTGGGCGTGCGCGGTGATGTCCACCCAGGGGTTGGTGGAGTGGTTGCGCGCGAGGAAGCTGTAGACGTGGTTGCCGCCGTTGTGCCCCTGGTAGAAAGCCCAGTTCTGGTATCCGAGGTTGACGTCGGTGACGTAGGAGCCGATCGGTCCGACGGCGCCGTGCCACTGCGTCCAGATCATGATCTCGTAGTCGTGGTCGTTGCCCCACACGTCGTAGGTGGTGCAGTACGCGAGGTTGGAGCCGGTGGGGACGGAGACGTTGTGGTTGCTGGAGACGTTGCCCATGTTCCACACGTCGCGCCCGAGCTGGTAGGCGACGTGCGGGTAGGACTTGACACCGCCGGTGTTCGGATGGTTGGCCCACACACCCCAGTTGGAGTGGGAGTTCGCCCAGATGGACTGGTCGCCGGCGCCGCTGCCCCAGACATGGTTGTTGACGGTGTAGGCGCCGGTGGTCCACTTCCCCCAGTCGTCGGAGGTGGACCAGGCCGCGGCCTGGGCGGGGGACTGGAGGGCGCCGACGGCGCCGACGGTGGCCAGCGGTGCGGCGAGTGCCGCGGTGAGGAGCGATCTGCGCTGCATGGAAGACCTTTCTCGCGATCTAAGACATTCGTAGATCTACGAACATCGATGGGTTGATTAGATCATGTAACAAAGTTCATGTCCATACATGGATACTTGATTCCATACATTGACAAACCGATTCGGGCCGCAGCCAGGGGCGCTCTCGTTGAATATCGAAGATATTGACTACGTCGATGTCGATTGTTACCCTTCACATCATCATTTTCGACTGCACGAACCCTGGAGAGTCAATGTCGACACCCTCACGACCGCAAGGTCTCAGCCGCCGCGGGCTCATCGCCGCCGCGGCCGCCGTCCCCGCCGCCGCGCTGCTCCCGGCATCACCCGCGGCGGCCCAGACCGCCTACACCGGCTATCTCATGGCCCACTTCATCGGCGAAGGGTCCGGCGGCGAGCAGATCTACCTCGCCCACTCCGACAACGGCCTCAACTGGACCGATCTCAACCGCGGCCAGATCGTCCTGCGCACCCCCATCGGCACCAAGGGCGTCCGCGACCCCATCATCGTGCGCAACCCCGCCGGCAACCGCTACTGGATCGTCGCCACCGACCTCCACATCGGATCGGGCACGTCCTGGACCGACGCGCAGCACGTCGGCAGCCGCAACCTCGTCGTCTGGGAGTCGACCGACCTCGTCAACTGGTCGATCCCATGGCTGCTCCCGGTCGCCGCCTCCATCGGCGACGCCGGCGACGCCTGGGCGCCCGAGGCCATCTGGGACTCCTCCGCCGGGAACTTCCTGCTCTACTGGGCCACCAACTCGACCCTGAACGGCATCAAGAAGCACCGCATCTGGAGCGCGCGCACCACCGACTTCCGCACCATCACCAGCCCGCAGGTCTACATCAACCTCGCCGGGTCCGAGCAGCTCATCGACACCCAGATCATCGAGGCCAACACCGGCGGCTACCGCTACTACCGCGCCTCGAAGACCACCCAGATCGTCATCGAGGGCGGCAACTCCCTCACCGGCACCTGGACCCGCCTCGGCGACCTCTCCGGCCTCACCGGCGGCGGCGTCGAAGGCCCGATGTGGGCGAAGTTCAACGACCGCAACGAATGGGCGCTGTGGCTCGACCAGTACGCCACCGGCCGCGGCTACCTGCCCGTCGTCACGACCAACCCGGCCGCCGTCTCCGGCTATCGCATCGCCTCCGGCTACAGCATGGGCGGCAACCTCAAACGGCACGGCTTCATCCTCAACCTCACCCAGACCGAGGAGACGCGGGTCCTCAACCGCTACCAGGCGCCGGTGTTCAACCGGCTCCAGTCCTACAACTACCAGGACCGCTACGTGCGCCACTACAACATGGACGTGCGCATCGACCCCGGCGTGAGCCCCGCCCAGGACGCCCAGTTCCGGCTCGTGCCCGGCCTGGCCTCCTCGAGCGCGGTCTCCTTCGAGTCCGTGAACTTCCCCGGCCACTTCCTGCGGCACGTCAACTACGACTTCGTGCTCGCCCCCAGGGAAGCGGGCGGCACGTTCAACGCCGACGCCACCTTCAACCGGGTCGCGGGGCTCGCCGACTCCTCCTGGAGCTCGTTCACCTCGTACAACTTCCCGACCCGCTACATCCGCCACTACGGCTACGCGCTGCGGCTCGACCCGGTGAGCTCCACCCAGGAACGGGCCGACGCGACCTTCCGCGTCACCACCTGATCCCCGCCAGACCGCCCGGCGCGGGACCCACCTCCCGCGCCGGGCCTGCTCCCCAATCCCTCTGGAGACACGCATGTCCAACGTCAGCCGCCGCCGCCTCATCCAAGCCGCCGGCGTCGCCGCCGTAGCCACCGCCGCACCCGTCACCGGCGGAACCCAGGCGCAGGCCGCGATCGCCCCCGCCAGGCCCGACTTCGGGGCCGCCGCATTCGAGTTCCCGCTCGGCCAGGTCACCCTGAACGCCGGGCGCTGGCTCGAGAACCAGAACCGCACCCTCACCTACCTGCGCTTCGTCGACGTCAACCGCCTGCTCTACAACTTCCGCGCCACCCACAAGCTGTCCACGGCGGGCGCGGCCCCGAACGGCGGCTGGGACGCCCCCGACTTCCCCTTCCGCACCCACATGCAAGGCCACTTCCTCACCGCGTGGGCCCAAGCGTGGGCCGTCCTCGGCGACACGACCTGCCGCGACAAGGCCAACACGATGGTCGCCGAACTCGCCAAATGCCAGGCCAACAACGCCGCCGCCGGATTCGCCGCCGGGTACCTCAGCGGGTTCCCCGAATCCAACTTCGACGCCCTCGAGAACGGCACCAAGGGCGACGTCCTCTACTACTGCATCCACAAGACCCTCGCCGGCCTCCTCGACGTGTGGCGCCTCATGGGCTCCACCCAGGCCCGCGACGTGCTCCTCGGGCTCGCCGGATGGGTCGACGCCCGCACCGCGCGGCTCTCGACCACCCAGATGCAGAACGTGCTGCGCGTCGAGTTCGGCGGCATGAACACCGTCCTCGCCGACCTCTACCAGCAGACGGGCACCGAGCGCTGGCTCACCGCCGCGAAGCGGTTCGACCACGCGGCCGTCTTCGACCCGCTCGCGAACAACCAGGACCAGCTCAACGGCCTGCACGCGAACACCCAGGTGCCCAAGATGATCGGGGCCGCCCGCGAGTACAAGGCCACCGGCACCGCCCGCTACCGCGACATCGCCCGGAACTTCTGGAACATCGTGGTCGGCGCCCACACATACGTGATCGGCGGCAACAGCGAGGCCGAGCACTTCCGCGCCCCGAACGCCATCGCCCGGTACCTCGACACCGACACGTGCGAGGGCTGCAACACCTACAACATGCTCCGCCTCACCCGCGAGCTGTGGCTCCTCGACCCCAACAACGCCGCCTACTTCGACTACTACGAGCGGGCCCTGCTCAACCACCTCATCGGCTGGCAGAACCCCGCCGACGCGCACGGGCACATCACCTACTTCACGTCCTTGAACCCGGGCGGGCGCCGCGGCGTCGGCCCGGCCTGGGGCGGCGGCACCTGGAGCACCGACTACAACTCGTTCTGGTGCTGCCAGGGCACGGCCCTCGAGACGTTCACCAAGCTCATGGACTCGGTGTACTTCAAAGCCGACACGACCCTGTACGTCAACCTGTACACGCCCTCGCGCCTGAACTGGACCGAGCGCGGCCTCACCGTCGTGCAGTCCACCTCGTACCCTGTGAGCGACACGACCACGCTCACCGTGACCGGCACCGTCTCAGGCTCGTGGACGATGCGCCTGCGCATCCCCGCCTGGACCTCGGGCGCGGTGATCAGCGTCAACGGCCAGGCCCAGAACATCACCGCGACCCCCGGCACCTACGCGGCCCTGACCCGCACGTGGGCCTCCGGCGACACGGTCACCGTGAAGCTCCCGATGAGCCTGAAGATGCAGGCGGCCAACGACGACGAGAACGTGGCGGCGGCGGTCTTCGGGCCCACGGTCCTCTCCGGGAACTACGGAAGCACCACCCTCGGCACCCTGCCCTCGCTCGACGTGGACTCGATCGAGCGGACCAGCACCTCCTCGCTCGCGTTCACCGCCACCGCCGACGGCGCCCAGGTGAACCTCGGCCCGTTCTACGACGCCCACGGCCACAACTACACCGTCTACTGGAACGCCTCGGGCGACGGCGGCTCGACCACGGCCCCCGCGTTCAAGCTCTACAACGCCAACTCGAACCTCGTGCTCGGCATCCAGAACATGTCAACGGCCGCAGGCGGGCTCGCGCTGCAGTGGAACGACACGAACACCGCCGACCACAAGTGGGAGCTCGTCACCGACGGGTCGAACGTGAAGCTCCGCAACCGCAACTCCGGGCTCGTCCTCGGCGTCGAGAACATGTCCACGACCGACAACGCCCGCGTCCTGCAATGGAGCGACAACGGCACCGCCGACCACCTGTGGGCGATCGTCGACAACGGCGACGGGCGGCACAAGGTCCGCAACGCCCACACCGGGAAGCTCCTGGCGATCCTCAACGCCTCGACGGCCGCCGGGGGACAGGCCGTGCAGGACTCCGACAACGGGACCGCCGACAATTTCTGGCGCTTCGTCCCCGACGGGGCCCGCCGCATCCAGAACGTCAACAGCGGCATGGTGATCGGCATCCAGAACATGTCGACCGCCAACGGCGGCCTCGCGATCCAGTGGGGGAGCACCGGCACCGCCGACCACTTCTGGACCGCGGTGCTGGACACCGGCGGCTACTTCAAGCTGCGCAACGGCAACAGCGGCAAGGTCCTCGGCGTCGAGAACGCCTCCACGGCCGCGGGCGCGCGCGTCATGCAGTGGGACGACAACGGCACGAACGACCACCGCTGGCGGCTGCGGTACGGCTCGAACGGAGCCTTCCGCATCCAATGCGCCAACGGCGGCAAGGTCCTCGCCGTCCAGAGCGCCTCGAAGACCCAAGGCGCCCAGATCATCACCTGGGACGACACCGGTGCCGCCGACCACCTCTGGAAGTTCGTCTAGCTAGCGGTCCTCATCCGTCCGCGGCGCGCGGGCCGAACCCGGCCTGCGCGCCGCGGGCGAGCAGACCAGCGCGATCGCCACGAGCACGAGCACCACGTAGAACGCGTTCCGCAGGCCCACGCTCTCGCCCAGCAGGCCGATCAGCGGCGGACCGATGAGGAACGCGCAGTAGCCCACGGTCGCCACGACCGCGACGTTCGCGGTGGCGTTCACCGGGTCGTCCGCGGCGGCCGACATGCCCACCGGGAACCCGAGCGACGCGCCGATGCCCCACAGGACCGTGCCGACGATCGCGACCGGGGCGGTCGGACCGAGGATCACCAGCAGCAGGCCGACGAGCGCCAGCAGCGCCGAGCCGGCCAGCACCGGGACCCGCCCGAACCGGTCGAGGAACCAGCCGCCGCCCACGCGCCCCAACGTCATCGCGGTCACGAATACCGCGAACACCGCCGCACCGCCGGGGTTGGTGAGCCCGTAGCCGTCGACCATCGCCAGGCCCAGCCAGTCGTTCGCGGTGCCCTCGGTGAACCCCATGCCGAGGATGATGAGGCCGATGAGCAGCACCCGGATGTCAGTCCACGCCGCGAGGCGGGTGCGCCATCCGGCCTTCTCGCCCGGCTCGGCTTCGCGCGGCTCCTCGGCGGGCTGCAGGAACCGCACCAAATACGCCGAGACGGCCAGCACCGCGAGGCCCACGACCGTGAGGTGCCAGCCCGCGGAGACGCCCAGCTGCTCGGTCAGCGCGCCCAGGCCCGCGCCGAGCATGGTGCCGACGCTGAAGCCCGCGTGGAACATCGGCATCAGCGTCTTGCCGATCCGCCGCTCGTTCGCCGCCCCGGAGAGGTTCATCGCCACGTCGAGCATCGAGTTGCCCGCCCCGAGCACCGTCAGCGCCCCGAACAGCGCCCAGTAGGACGGCGCGAACCCGGCGATCAGGCCGATCGCGACCAGCCCAGCCGCCGTCAGGGTGAGGAACCAGCGGATCGCCGCCGTCGCCCCCAGGTGTGCCACCACATGCCCCGAGGCGATCAGCCCCAGCATCGCCCCGGCCGCGAGCCCCAGAATGAGCACGCCCATCTCCTGCGTGGTCGCGCCGAGGAGGTCGCGCATGTTCGGGACGCGCGCGGCCCAGTTGGCGAACACGAACCCCGAGAGCGCGAACACCGCGAAGACGGCGTTGCGCCAGGCCACGAGCGCGGGATCGGTGCGGGCTGGCACGGCGGTGCTGGTCACGGCGGTCCAATCAGGCGGCAGAGCGGGCCCAGGACAGGCCCGTTCCCCAGCTTGCACCGGCGCCTGACGTTCGACAAACGAATTCGACGGGACATCAGATACGACTCACGAAGACGGGTACGGCGTGAACCCGCTGCGGTGGTCGGTCACATCCAGCGGGCGGCCGATCGCCGGGAACGCCCGCTGCGGGCAGCCCGAGCGGTCGCACACCTTGCAGCCCGGCCCGATCGGCGTCAACGCGGCCGGGCTCGCCAGGTCCAGGCCGTCCCCGTAGACGAGCCGGTGCGCATGGTGCAGGTCGCAGCCCAGCCCGATCGCGAACGTCTTCGCCGGGGTCCCGAAGCCGCCGTACCGGCGCGTCACCGTCCGCGCCACCCACAGGTACGCCCGCCCGTCCGGCATCTGCGCCAGCTGGGTGCGGATCTCCCCGGGATGCGCGAACGCCTCGTACACGTTCCACAGCGGACAGCTGCCGCCCACGCGCGAGAAGTGGAAGTCCGTGGCCGACTGCCGCTTCGAGATGTTCCCCGCCCGGTCCACCCGCACGAAGAAGAACGGCACCCCCCGCGCCCCCGGCCGCTGCAGCGTGCTCAACCGGTGCGCCACCGTCTCCCAGCCCACCCGGAACCGCCGCTGCAGCAGGTCGATGTCGTACCGCAGCTCCTCGGCCGCGCCCCGGAACACGCCGTACGGCAGGATCAGCGCCCCCGCGAAGTAGTTCGCCAGCCCGATCCGCGCCAGCGACCGCGCCTCCGGCCCCGACAGGTCCGCGGCCGCCACCAGGGCGTCGATGAGGTCCGCGTGCCCGGCCAGCGCCAGGTGCGTCGCCAGCTGGAACGCGCGCTGGCCGGGGGAGAGCAGCGGCGAGACGCGCAGGACGCGGCCGTCGGGGTCGAAGCGGCGCTTGGCCTGCTCTTCGGGGTCGAGTGCGGCGACGGTGGTGCCGTGCCGGTCGGCGAGGAGCCGCGTGAGCCCGGACGCGAGGTCGGAGGGGTCGAGTCGGGCCGCGATGTCTTCGGCGGCTTGGTCGAGTTCGGCGATGTAGTTGCGCTTGGCGTAGAACAGGTCCCGCACCTCCTCGTACGCCGTGGGAGCGGCGCCGGCGTCCAGTTCGGCGCTCATGGCGGTGTTGCGCTCGACGGCGTGGCGGTAGCGGCGGTGCAGGTCGACGACGTAGCGCGCGAGTTCGGGCATGCCCTCGGCGAGTTCGCGGGTCTGGCCGGGGGAGACCTGCTCGGCGTGGGCGGTGTCGGCGAGGGCGTCGCGCAGCTGGGCGTCGAGCCGGTCGCTCTCGGCCGCGGAGAAGCGCTGCACGTCCACGTCGAAGACCTCGGCGAGGCGCAGCAGCACCGGGCCGGTGAGGGGCCGCTGGTTCGACTCCATCTGGTTCACGTAGCTCGTGGAGATGCCCAGCGCGGTCGCGAGCGAGGCCTGGGTGAGGCCCTGCTCCTCGCGGAACCGGCGCAGCCGCAGCCCGACCTTGGCGGTCTTCAACGCCATCGAGTGGTCCTTTCACAACATTCACAAAACGGCGCCGATATTTCCACAAGAAACCACATGTTCAGTGCTTTCAACGGGATCGGCGGCTGTACATACTGTGAAGATAACCCAGAAGGAGCCGCCGCATGATCGAGCATCCCGTCCGCGCCCACGCCTCGCGCGAGCACTTGGCCCGCGAGGAGCAGTTGGCCTGGAAGATCGCGCAGGTCGCGATCGACCCCGTGCCGGTCGAGCCCGGGGTCGCCGAGATGATCGGCAACCGGGTCATCGACAACGCCGCCGTCGCGGCCGCGTCGCTCGCCCGCCGCCCGGTCGCCAACGCCCGCGCCCAGGCTCTCGCGCACCCGTACGGGCCCGGCGCGGCCGTGTTCGGCGCCGAGGTGCGCTGTTCGCCCGAGTGGGCGGCGTGGGCGAACGGGGTCGCGGTGCGCGAGCTCGACTTCCACGACACGTTCCTCGCGGCCGACTACTCCCACCCCGGCGACAACATCCCGCCGGTCCTGGCCGTGGCCCAGCACCGGGGCCTGGACGGGGCGGCGCTCGTTCGCGGCATCGCGACCGGCTACGAGGTGCAGATCGACCTCGTGCGCGGGATCTGCCTGCACGAGCACCGGATCGACCACATCGCCCACCTCGGGCCCTCCGCCGCGGCCGGCATCGGCAGCCTCATGGGCCTCGACGCCGAGACCGTCTACCAGGCCGTCGGCCAGGCGCTGCACACCACCACCGCCACGAGGCAGTCCCGCAAGGGCGCGATCTCCTCCTGGAAGGCGTACGCGCCCGCGTTCGCGGGCAAGGCCGCGGTCGAAGCGGTCGACCGGGCCATGCGCGGCGAAGGCGCGCCCTCCCCGATCTGGGAGGGCGAGGACGGCGTCATCGCGCGCCTCCTCAGCGGACCGGACGCCCGCTACACCGTGCCGCTGCCCGCCCCCGGCGAGCCCAAGCGCGCCATCCTCGACTCCTACACCAAGGAGCACTCGGCCGAGTACCAGAGCCAGGCGCTCATCGACCTCGCCCGGCGGCTCGCGCCGCGCATCGGCGACCTCTCGCGCATCGCCGAGATCGTCATCCGCACCAGCCACCACACCCACAACGTGATCGGCACCGGAGCGAACGACCCGCAGAAGACCGACCCCGACGCGAGCCGCGAGACCCTCGATCACTCCATCATGTACATCTTCGCCGTCGCCCTCGAAGACCGCGACTGGCACCACGAGCGGTCCTACACTCCCGAACGGGCGCACCGCGAATCGACCGTCGCGCTGTGGCGCAAGGTCCGCACCCTCGAAGACCAGGAGTGGACCCGCCGCTACCACGACCCGGACCCGGACAAGCGCGCCTTCGGCGGCCACGTCACCGTGGTCTTCGACGACGGCACCACGATCGACGACGAGCTCGCCGTCGCCGACGCCCACCCCCGCGGCGCCCGCCCCTTCGCCCGCGACCAGTACATCGCCAAGTTCCGCACGCTCGCCGACGGCGTGATCGAACCGTCCGAACAGGACCGCTTCCTCGACCTCGCCTGCCGCCTCGGCACACTCGACGCCGCCGAAGTCCGGGCCCTCAACCTCGCCGCCCCTCCCGGCGCGCTCACCGCACCCCTGCAGGGAGGACTCTTCTGATGACGCAACGGATCTCACCGTCCCAGAAACGCCAGGCGCTGCGCGCCGGACTCGCCTCCGGCCGCCTCCAGCGCCTCCCGGGCGCGTTCTCGCCCCTCGTCGCCCGCGCCGTCGCCGACCGCGGCTTCGAAGGCGTCTACGTCTCCGGCGCCGCGCTCGCCGCCGACCTCGCCCTGCCCGACATCGGGCTCACCACCCTCACCGAGGTCGCCGGGCGCGGCGGCCAGATCGCCCGCGCCACCGACCTGCCCACCCTCATCGACGCCGACACCGGCTTCGGCGAGGCCGCCAACGTCGCCCGCACCATCACCGCGCTCGAAGACGCCGGCCTCGCCGGCTGCCATCTCGAAGACCAGGTCAACCCCAAGCGCTGCGGCCACCTCGACGGCAAGGAGGTCGTGCCCGCCGCCGTCATGCTGCAGCGGGTGCGCGCCGCCGTCCAGGCCCGCACCGATCCCGACTTCGTCATCTGCGCCCGCACCGACGCCCGCGCCGTCGAAGGCCTCGACGCCGCCGTCGACCGCGCCAAAGCCTATGTGGACGCCGGAGCCGACATGGTCTTCCCCGAGGCGCTACGCACCGAAGCCGAGTTCGCCGCCTTCCGCGAAGCGGTCGACGTCCCGCTCCTGGCCAACATGACCGAGTTCGGCACCTCGCCCGCGCTCACGGCTCGGCAGCTCGAAGACCTCGGCTACAACCTCGTCATCTGGCCCGTCTCCAGCCTCCGCGCCGCCATGGGCGCCGTCGAGAACCTCTTCGACACCCTCGAGGCCGAGGGCACCCAGGCCTCCCATGTAGACGCGATGCAGACCCGCGCCCGCCTCTACGAACTCGTCGACTACGCCTCCTACGCGGCCTTCGACCAGCAGCTCTTCGACTTCAAGATCCCCGGGAGGGACGCATGAGCACCGACATCCGCAAGGGCCTCGCCGGCGTCGTCGCCGACACCACCGCCATCAGCGAAGTCGTCCCCGAGACGAACTCCCTCACCTACCGCGGCTATCCCGTCCAGGAACTCGCCCGCTCCTGCTCCTTCGAAGCCGTCGCCCACCTCATCTGGTACGGCGACCTCCCGGACGCCGCCGCCCTAGCCCGCTTCACCGAACGCGAAGGCGCCCAACGCGAGGTCACCCGCTCCACCATCGCCGTCGTCGACCGCGTCCCCGACAACTGCCACCCGATGGACCTGCTGCGCACCGCCGTCTCCTGCCTCGGCGCCGAAGACCCCGCCGAGGACGACAACAGCCCGGCCGCCAACCGCGCCAAGGCCGAAGCGATGTTCGCCAAACTCCCCACGGTCGTCGCCCACGACTTCCGCCGCCGCAGGGGCCTCGCCCGCATCGCCCCCGACCCGAGCCTCGGCTTCGCCGAGAACTTCTTCCACATGTGCTTCGGCACCGTCCCCGCACCGGAAGTGCTGCGCTGCTTCGAGATCTCGATGATCCTCTACGCCGAGCACAGCTTCAACGCCTCCACCTTCACCGCCCGCACCGTCGCCTCCACCCTCTCGGACATCTACTCCGCCGTCACCGCCGCGATCGGCGCGCTCAAAGGCCCGCTCCACGGCGGCGCCAACGAGGCCGTCATGCGCATGATGCTCGAGATCGAAGACCCCGCGCTGGCCCGCTCCTGGCTCCTGGAGCGCCTGGCCGCCAAAGAGAAGGTGATGGGCTTCGGACACCGCGTGTACAAGGACGCCGACTCGCGGGTGCCGACCATGAAGGCCGCGTTCATCGACATGGCCGAGCTGACCGGCGGGCGGCGCTGGGTCGCGATGTACGAGGAGCTCGAGGCGGCCATGATGGAGGCCAAGGGCATCCACCCCAACCTCGACTTCCCGGCCGGTCCCGCCTACTACCTCATGGGCTTCGACATCCCGATGTTCACGCCGCTGTTCGTCATGTCCCGCATCACCGGCTGGACCGCGCACGTGATCGAGCAACTGGAGTCGAACGCGCTCATCCGGCCGCTGAGCGCCTACACCGGACCCGCGCAGCGCGCGATCCCGCTGGCGGCCTAGGAGACCAACGTGCGACGAGGAGGGTCGTGCAGATCGCCGAGCAGCAGCCGGTGCGTCCCGTCTGCCACCCCGGGGCCGGAGCGGAGGCGGATTCCCTCCTCGTTGTACGAGGCGTACATGCCGACGGCGAAGGCCGCGAGGCCCAGCAGGAACGCAATGACCGAGACCGGGCCGAGCACGGAGGTGAACGGAAGGACGACCCCGGCTTGGTCGAGGCCGACGGCGCCGCCGTAGAGGACGACCGCGGAGACGGCGCCGATGAACGCGGTCAGCTTGTACCGCTTGCGGATCGTGCGCGAAAGCGCCCTGCTGCGAACCCGCACCAGCAATGCCGCGCCGCACCGGTCGCAATGCAGTTCGACCAGTGCCTTGCCGGTCGCGGGGCGGCGGATGCGGCGGGTCGTGACCGTGTAGCGGCGTTTCCTTTCAGTCGAGAGAACATCGAAGCCGGTCCCGGTCAGGTGCCCGATCCGGATGGTCGTCTCCTCGCGCAAGGGCATGCGGGCCTCCACTTCTCCCGCTTCGAGCTTAGGAAGCCGCGCCGGGACCGGTCCCGGCGCTCAGCGGTCGCCGCGGCCGCGAGCGGCGCGCTGCGCCGCCCGCTCGCCGAACTTGCGGGCCACGATCGAGGCGGCGCTCGCGATGGCCGTCAAGTTGAACGCCATCTGCACGCACAGGACGGTCCGGGCGACCTGGCCCTGCGCCGAGACGTCCCCGAAGCCGACGGTGGCCAGGGTGCTCACGGCGTAGTAAAGGGCGTCAACGCGGGTGTGGAGCTCGTTGAACTCGCCCGGCCGGTTCACGGCCAGTGCGTAGTCGAGGAGCGCGAACAGCAGGAGTCCGGCGAGGATGGCCACGATCAGCGCGCCCAGCGGCGCGTCGGGCTCGCGCAGCTGTCGCAGCGACTGCCAGCGGATCGCGAAGGCCAGGCCCGCCAGTATGAGGACCGTGGCGGTCCACCGCAGGACCAGGGATCCGGACTCGGGCTCGTTCGACACCGGAACGACCGAGTAGAGGATCATGAGCGCGACGCACGCCAGCAGCCAGCGCAGCGGGTGTCCGCGCCTCGGCTTCGTCTCGTCCTGCAACCTCTCCACCTCAATCCCGGATCGGAGCGGCGGCGTCGGCGTCGCCGGTCCGCTCTGTGAGTCGTTCGGTCATGAAAGCCACGACCACGGCGATGAGCACGATCGGGGTCATCGCGGCCGAGTCCGTGCCGAGCAGCAGCGTGATGAGCAGGGCGGCCGATACCGGCAGCGGCAAGATGGCGGCCGTCGCCGCGGCCATGCCCGCCGCCATCGCCGGGAGGAGCCCGAACCCGGGCAGGCCGCTGACCAGGGTGCCTGCGGCGGCGCCGAGGAACACGGCCGGGAAGATCGGGCCGCCGCGCAGGGTCGCGAGCGACACGCCGTAGGCGAGGCCCTTGAATGCCAGGATCGCGACGAGCGCCCCGGTGCCGAGCGCTTCCCCGGTACCGGTGAACGTCGCGAGCGCGTCCTGTCCGGACAGCAGCACCTCGACGGGGGAGCGGTCGGTGAGCAGCGCGTAGAGCGCGGCGGCGACGGCCGTAACGGTCACCGCGGCCATGGCCATGAGTGCGGGACGCCGTTTGGCGTGGGGCAGGAGCCGCCGTCCGATTCGGTGGATCACATTGACGCCCAGGGCGATTGCCGCCGCGAACGGCACGGTCCACAGCAGATCGGCGGCGTCGAGTCGGGTCTGGGCGCCCAGACCGGGCAGCTCGAGCGAGATCACCGGCAGCCCCGTCCAGGTGCCGAGCCCGGTGAAGACGAGCGCGCCGATGCCGGCCGAGAGCAGGCACGGCAGCACGACCTTCGTGGACCTGAGTCCGGACCTGCTTGCGGATTCGAGGATGAACACGGCCGCGACGAGCGGGCTGCCGAAGATGACGGCGACGGCCGCCGCCGACCCCGACGCGTCCAGGAGCGCGTTCTCGGGGCTCTTGCGGGCGATCCAGCGCGAGGTGAGGATGGTCGCGAGCGCGGCGCCGACGGCCATGAGCGGGGCTTCGGGTCCGAGCACGACGCCGAGCGGGAGGCCGCCGAGCGCGGCGAGCAGGACTCCGGGCAGGTGCGAGGGCGGCACGGGTTCGGCCGAGAGGCCGTCGATCGGGACGTGCCCGCCGTGCCCGGGCAGGCGGCTGATCGCGACGGCGACGAGCGCGCCGCCGATGAGCAGCCACGGGAACGGCCACCACCACGGCACCGGCTCGAGGCCCCAGGCCTCGGGCAGGTCCTCCCACACGAACGCCGTCAGCCAGTGCAGGAGGGCGAGGAAGGCGAAGGCGGCCACGGAGATCGGGATGCCGACGAGCGCTGCGAGGCCGAGCAGCCGCAGGTACCGGACGCCGTCCGCGCGCCGCGTGGAGGCCGCACCGTCCGATGTCGCCGCCATGCCGCCCCTCCGTTCCCTGCACTGTGGATCTTCCTACGGCGGTCGCGCACGGCGCAGGACATTGTCCATCCCGCATCGCGAACCCCGTTTGCAACATACCGGGCGGGGGTATACGATCATCCGGCTGCGGCCACCCCGGGCCGCCAGACCCTCGAGGAGCATCGCTGTGGACCACTCCCGCCACGACCACCAAGGTCATGACGACCACGCCGGCCACGACCACCACGCCGCCCGCACCGCCGAAGCCGAGCACGAGGGCCGCACCGCCCACGACCACACCGGACACGGGCACACCGGACACGGGCACGCCGCCAACGGCGACCACACCGGACACGCCGCCCACGAACACTCGGCCCCCGCCCCTGCGGCCGAAGACCATGCCCACCACGCCGGACACGCCGCCCGCACCGCCGAGGCCGAGCACGAGGGCCGCACCGCCCACGACCACACCGGACACGGGCACGCCGCCAACGGCGACCACGCCGCCCACGATGCGGCCGAAGACCATGCCCACCACGCCGGACACGGCAACCACGGCGACCACGCCGGACACGATGCGGCCGAAGACCATGCCCACCACGCCGGACACGGCAACCACGGCGACCACGCCGGACACGGCGGACACGGCGGCCCGGCTCCCGCGAGCTGGGGCATGGCCGCCTCCGCCACCCTCCACTGCCTCACCGGCTGCGCCATCGGCGAAGTGCTCGGCGTCGTCATCGGCACCGCCCTCGGCTGGCACGGCTTCGCCACGATCGCCCTCGCGATCACGCTGGCCTTCCTCTTCGGCTACGCCCTGACCATGCGCGGCGTCATGCGCGCCGGGCTGTCCTTCAAGGACGCCCTCAAGGTCGCGCTCGCCGCCGACACCATCTCGATCGCGGTCATGGAGATCGTCGACAACGGCTTCCTCCTCGCCATGCCCGGCGCGATGGAGATGGGCCTGGCCGACTACCGATTCTGGCTGACGCTCGCCGCCGCGCTGGCGATCGCGTTCGTGGTGACCGTCCCGATCAACCGCTGGCTCATCTCACGCGGCAAGGGCCACGCGGTCGTCCACCAGCACCACCGGCACTAGGGGCCTAGCAGACGGCGGCGGGCCGCAGCGCCGCCATGGTCCGGTCGAGGCTCCGCCCGAACTCGTCCGGCCGGGCCACCGCCTCGACCATCGCCGCGTGCAGGCACGCGAACGCCCCGCCGACCACCGCCCGCAGCACCACCGGGTCCGGCGCGCGCCCGGGCCGCCGGGCCGCCCGCTCCATCAGCGTCTCGGACAGCGAGCGCTGCAGCCCGTCGAGCCGCCCGAGGTACGCCGCGAACAGCCGCGGGCTCGCGTTCACGATCTTCTGCACCGCCGCGTCGTGCTCGCGCATCGCCGGATCGGCCAGCCGCTCCACGATCGGCTCGAACGCGTGCCGCAGCGAGTCCCACTCGGTCTCGTCCAGCGGCCGGGCCTCGAGCCGCACCGCCAGCTCCAGGCCGAGCCGCTCGAGGCTGTCGAGGACCACTTCGTCCTTGGAAGCGAAGTATCGGAAGAAACTGCGCTGGGACATGCCGACGGCGGCGGCGATCTCATCGACCGTCGTCTCCTCGAATCCCTTTGCGACGAAGAGTTCCTCGGCGGTCCGTGCGATCCTTGACTGCACGGCCCGACGTGACACTTCTCGCAGACTCCCACCGGCCCCCATGACCCGGATGGTAGCAACTGCAATGATTGACAGTCACTGACACTTTCCGGTGCGCGCGCTCCGTCACCCTCCGACACCCCGGAGGATGCAGGTGCGGGCCCGTCGGCACCGGGCAAGGAACACCACAAAAGGAAACTTCCCCCATGACCGTTGACCAGCGACCGGCCGAGTCACCCGAAGCCGACGCAGCACCAGCGCCCGAACCGGGCATGTCGAGCCAGATCAAGATCGTGCTCGGCGTACTCCTCGTCGCCACGTTCGTCATGATCCTCAACGAGACCGTGATGGGCGTGGCCCTGCCGCGCCTCATGGAGCAGTTCTCGATCACCGCGGCCACCGTGCAGTGGCTGACGACCGGCTTCATGCTCACCATGGCCGTGGTCATCCCCATGACCGGCCTCATCCTGCAGCGCTTCACCACCCGCACGGTGTTCCTCGCCGCCATCGGCCTGTTCACCGCCGGCACCCTGCTCGCCGGCGTCGCCACCGTCTTCCCGATGCTCGTGGCCGCCCGCGTCATCCAGGCCAGCGGCACCGCCGTCATGCTGCCGCTCCTCATGACCACCGTCATGACCTTCGTCCCGGCCGAACGCCGCGGACGCACGATGGGCTTCATCACGATCGTCATCGCCGTCGCCCCCGCGATCGGCCCGACCTTCTCCGGGTTCATCCTCAACAACCTGACCTGGCGCTGGATGTTCCTCGCCGTCCTGCCGATCGCCGTCCTGGCGCTCGTCCTCGGCGGCGTCCTCATCAAGAACCTCGGCGAGACCCGACCGGTCAAGCTCGACCTGCTCTCCGCGATGCTCTCCGCCGTCGCCTTCGGCGGCCTCATCTACGGCCTCAGCAGCTTCGGCGAGTCCGCCGCGGGCAACCACACCCCGGTCCCGCCGTACGTCGCCGTAGGCGCGGGCGCCGCCTCCCTGGCCCTGTTCGTCTTCCGCCAGCTCCGGCTCCAGCGCGACGACGCGGCCCTGATGGACCTGCGGCCCTTCAAGTCCCGCTCGTTCACCGTCGGCATCATCATGCTGCTGGTCTCGATGGCGACCCTCTTCGGCTCGCTCATCCTGCTGCCGATCTACCTCCAGAACGTGCTCAACCTCGACACGCTCCAGACCGGACTGGTGGTCCTCCCCGGCGGCCTCGCCATGGGCCTCTCCGGCCCGTTCGTCGGCCGCATCTTCGACCGCGTCGGGCCCCGCCCGCTCGTCATCCCCGGCTCGATCGTCCTCGCGGGCGCCCTCGGCCTCATGACGATGCTCGACCAGGAGAGCGCCGTCTGGTTCGTCGTGGTCATCCACGTGATGCTCAGCCTCGGCCTCAGCAGCCTCATGACCCCGCTCATGACCTCCTCGCTCGGCGCCCTGCCCATGGAGCTCTACTCCCACGGCAGCGCCATCATGAGCACCCTGCAGCAGGTCGCGGGCGCCGCGGGCACCGCCGTGTTCATCACCCTGATGACCACCGGTGCCGCCGCCAGCATCGAATCGGGCGCGACCACCGTCACCGCCCAGGCCGACGGCATCCACCTCGCGTTCCTGTGCGGCACCGGCATGGCCCTCGTGGCCGCCGCCGCGGCCTTCCTCGTCAAGAAGGCCGACGCCCCCGCGGGCGACGCCGCCCCGGCGCACTAATACGACGACGTAGAGGCCCGGCCCCTGCCAGGGGCCGGGCCTTTTCGCGTCCCGCCGCGAAGCCGCGGATGCTACGGTCCCAAGATGCCGCGAACCGACCAAGCCAGCCGGGACATCCCGGCCTCGCCCGAACGCGTCTACGCCGCCCTGACCGACCCCGAGGCGCTCGCCGCCTGGCTCCCGCCCGCCGGGATGACCGGCCGCTTCGACCACTACGACCCGCGCCCCGGCGGCACCTACCGCATGACCCTCACCTACGCGGACCCCGAAGGCGCGCCCGGCAAGACCACCGCCGACACCGACACCGTCGAAGCCCGCTTCATCGAACTCGTCCCCGACACCCGCGTCACCGCCGAGATCGACTTCAAGTCCGACGACCACGCCTTCACCGGCCCCATGACCACCACCTGGTCCCTCGAGCCCGTCCCCGAAGGCACCCGCGTCACCTTCACCGCCACCAACGTCCCCGACGCCATCACCGCCGCCGACCACGCCGAAGGCATGAGCTCGTCCCTGCTCAACCTCGAGTCCTACCTCGAACGCTGAAGGCCGGACCCCGATCCGGGACCCGGCCTCCGCGACACACCCGCTCGCGAGGGGACCCGCTACTCGGTGACCTCCCGGAAGGAGCAGTCGTTCGCCTCAGGGTCGTTCGCGCCGTCGACGGAGCAGACCTCCATCACGTACTCCTCGCCGGTGAGCACGTTCCACTGGAACGTGGTGAACTCCCCGGCCCCGAGTCCGTTGTAGATGCTCTCGAGCAGGATCCACTCGCCGTCCTCGACGAGGTAGAGGCTGCCGCGAACGCCGTGCCCGTCCCGGTACCAGTCATGCACCGAGAAGACGTCGCCCTCATCATGGTGCATCATCTCGGCGATCAGGTTCCCGCCCGCATCCGTGAGCTGCACCTCGAGGTCCGCGGCCTGCGCGGGGGCGGCGATGCTCGCGGCCAGCGCGAGACCGGCGCCGAAAGCCAGCCCGGCGCGCGCGATCCAGGTCTTGTTCATTGTGGAGGCTCCAATTCGCTTGGGGCGCATTATTATCGGTGCGCCTTCGTACCCATCAAGACGTGAATCCGGGACGGTTTCCGCACTCCCGAAACGAGTGATGCGCGTCTCGGCTAGCGGCGGTAGTCATCGGAAGTCCCGCGACGGCGCGCTCGGACTGCTGAGGTCCAGGAGCGTCAGCTTGTCCGCCACGATCATCGGCATCACGTGATCGCCCACCGCGTCGTGCGGCTTCTCCACCGCGCCCCGCACCACCAGCGCCCGCGCCACCGACGCCACGCTCTGCCAGCGCTTCCAGAGCCCTTGCGAGCACACGATGTTCGCGATCCCCGTCTCGTCCTCCAAGCTCAGGAACGTGACGCCCTTCGCCGTCGAGGGGCGCTGGCGGTGCGTGATGATCCCGGCGACCTCGATCCGCGAGCCGTCCTCGGCGTACGGGAGCCGGGCGGCGGTCAGGACCCCGGCGGCGTCGAGCCCGGCGCGCACCAGCTCCATCGGGTGGGTCTGGACCGAGAGCCCCAGGCCGGTGTAGTCGGCGCGGGCGAGCTCGGCCCCGCTCATGCCGGGCAGGGTGGGCGGCGGCGCGGCCGGTCCCGTGCCGGGGATGGTGTCCGGCCGCTCGTCCACGGTCCCGGCCGTCCACAGTGCCTTCCGGCGGTCCGGTTCGAGACTCTCGAGGGCGCCGGCGACGGCGAGCTTCTCCATGCGCTCCTTGCCTATCCCGGCCCGGCGGGCGAGATCGGCGAGGCTCTGGAACGGGCCGCCTTCGGCGCGTGCGGCCGTGATGCGCAGCGCGGCCGGCTCGCCGAGGCCTTTGACGTTGTCCAGGCCGAGGCGCAGGTCCGCCTCGCCTATGAGCGGCGGCTTCACGGGCCGCCCGGTGGGGACGAGGGAGGCGACGGGCTCGCTGGCGTTGACGTCGGGGGCGAGCACGGTGAGGCCGTGGCGCTGGGCGTCGGCGACGAGGGAGGCGGGGGAGTAGAAGCCCATGGGCTGGCTCGCGAGGAGCCCGGCGTAGAACGCGGCGGGGTAGTGGCATTTGATCCAGGCCGAGGAGTAGACGAGGAACGCGAAGCTCGCGGCGTGCGATTCGGGGAAGCCGAAGTCGGCGAAGGAGCGCAGCTGCTCGTAGAGGCGGTCGGCGTCGGCGCCGGTGATGCCGCGCTCGGCCATGCCGGAGTAGAGGCGTTCGCGCAGCTCCTCCATGCGCTCCTCGGACCGCTTGGCGCCCATGGCCCTGCGGAGCTTGTCGGCCTCGCCGGCGTCGAAGCCTGCGGCGTCGATGGCGATGCGCATCAGCTGCTCCTGGAACAGCGGCACACCGTAGGTGCGCTCCAGGGACTTGTGCAGGATCTCGGGGACGAGGTGGCGCCAGGGTTCGCCGTGGCGGCGGCGCAGGTAGGGGTGGACGGCGCCGCCCTGGATGGGCCCGGGGCGGATGAGCGCGACCTCGGCGACGAGGTCGTGGAAGTGCCTGGGGCGCAGGCGGGGCAGGGTCGCCATCTGGGCGCGGGACTCGACCTGGAAGACGCCGACGGTGTCGGCCCGGCAGAGCATGTCGTAGACGTCCGTGTCGTCGGGCGGCAGCCGCCAGAGGTCGACGCGGTCGCCGTGGAAGCCGAGGACGAGGTCGGCCATGCGGTGCAGGGCCTCGAGCATGCCCAGGCCCAGGAGGTCGAACTTGACGAGCCCGGCGTCGGCGCAGTCCTCTTTGTCCCATTGCAGGACGGTGCGGTCCTTCATGCGGGCGGGCTCGACCGGGACGATCTCGCTGACCGGCTGCTCGGTGAGGACCATGCCGCCGGGGTGGATGCCCAGGTGCTGCGGCATGTCGGCGAAGTCGGCGGCGAGGGAGCGCACGTCGTCGGGGATGCCCTCGGCTTCGGCGGGGTCGATGCCGCCCCAGCGGTGGAGGCGCTTGGACCACGCGAGGGCCTGGTCGTGGCCGTACCCGAGGGCCTTGGCGGCGTCGCGGACCGCCGAGCGGGGACGGTAGGTGACCACGTTGGCCACCAGGGCGGCCCGGTCCCGGCCGTACTTCTCGTAGACGTACTGGATGACCTCCTCGCGGCGGCCGGACTCGATGTCGAGGTCGATGTCGGGCGGGCCGTCGCGCTCGGCGGAGAGGAACCGCTCGAACAGCAGCCCGAACGACACCGGGTCCACGTTGGTGACGCCGAGGGCGTAGCAGACGGCGCTGTTCGCGGCCGATCCCCTGCCCTGGCAGTAGATGTTCCGGTCGCGGCAGAAGTCGACGATGTCGGCGACGATGAGGAAGTAGCCGCTGAACCCCAGCTGCCCGATGACCCGCAGCTCGTGCCGGATCTGCTCCCAGGCCTTGGGCGAGCGCTCGGGCGGCCCGTACCGCTCGGTCCCGCCCTTCTCGGTGAGGGTCTCGAGGTAGGCGTCGTCGTCGAGCCCGGCGGGGACGGGGAAGTGCGGCAGGCGCGGGGCGAGCAGCTTGAGGGGGAAGGCGCATTCGGCGGCGATGCGCACCGATTCGGCCACGGCCTCGGGGAAGTCGGCGAAGCGCTGGGCCATCTCGGCGCCGCTGCGCAGGTGCGCGCCGGCGTTCGCGGGCAGGTACGGGTCGGTCGCATCGAGGGTGCTGCGGGCGCGGACGGCGGCGAGCGCGGCGGCGGTGCGGGCGCGGGCCGGGGCCGCGTAGTGGACGTTGTTGGTGGCCACGACGGGCAGGTCGAAGCGGCGGGCGAGGCGCGCGAGGGTTTCGATCCGCTCGGTGTCGCCGGGCAGGTCGTGGCAGGTGAGCTCGACGGCGAGGTGTTCGGGCCCGAACGCGTCGGCGAGTTCGCGCAGCGCCGCCTCGGCGGCGTCGAGGCCGCCCGAGCCCTTGCGGGAGTCCAAGGCCGCGTTGAGGAAGCCCTTGCGGCAGCCGGTGAGGACCTGCCAGCCGCCGTCGGCGTGGGCGCCGAGCTCATCGAGCCGGTACCGGGGCAGGTCCTTCTCGCCGCCGGCGAGTTTGGCGGCGGTGATGGCGCGCGAGAGGGCGCGGTAGCCGTCGGGGTCGCGGGCGAGGACGACGAGGTGGCGTCCGCCCGGGTCGACCTGGCCGCGGCGGGACCGCGCCAGGTCGAGGTTGAGTTCGGCCCCGAAGACCGTGGGGAGGCCGAACCCGCTTGCGGCCTTGTCGAACTGCGGGGCCGCGTACAGGCCGTCGTGGTCGGTGATCGCGAGCCCGGCGAGGCCGAGCCGGGCGGCTTCGGCGGCGAGCGCGGCGGGGGCGTCCGCGCCGTCGGCGAAGGAGTAGTGCGAGTGGCAGTGCAGCTCGGCGTAGTCAGTCATACCAGCCCACCGCCTTCCATTGCCCGCCTTCGCAGACGAGGAGGGCGGCGCGGCCGTCGGCGAGCTCGACCTGGAGGCGCGCGTAGCGGCGGGCGGCCGGGCTCCACCAGCGTTCGGACACCGGCCACGGCCCGGCCCAGGCGGTGATCGGGAACTGCTTGCCGCCCAAGGCGATGCGGGCCGGGGCGGCGGAGAGGTCGCCGCGGGCGAGGGCCTGGACGGGGGCGCCGGTCGCGTCGAGGACGGCGACGGCGTCGTCGGTGCCGATGAGGGTGGGCAGCGGATCGGGCAGCGACCCGGGCCACGGCCCGGAGGGCGGCGGCGGGGCGTGCTCGACTTCCCAAGCGGCGGCGCCGAAACGCTCGGGGAGGTCGCGGCCGTCGGTGGCGGCGGCGATCTGCACGGCGTCGGGTCCGAAGCGGCTCTGGGCGTGCCGCAGGGCGGCCTCGGCCTTCACGTCGCGGGCGCCCTTGTCGCCCCACAGGCCGCGCCCGGCCGCGACGAGGCCGATGAGCCCGCCGGGGGCGAGTTCGAGGACGGTGACGGCGTGCGCGGTCTCGTCGGCCGTCTCGCTCGCGGTGCCGGTGGCGAGCCAGCCTTCGAGCTGCCAGCGGACGCGGCGGGCGAGCTCGGCGGCGCTGATGGCGGGGTCGAGCTGCCAGGTGCGGCGGCGCTCCATGCCGCTGCCGGTGCGGGCGGTGATGGTGACGCGGGTGCAGGCGAGATTGCGTTCGTCCAGCGCGGTCAGCAGGCGTTCGGCGAGGGGCCGGGCGGCGAAGACGGCCTGTTCGACGGTGGCGTAGGGGGTCTCGGGGGTGTCGGTCGCGGTCAGCTCGGGCGCGGCGGGGCGGGGGACGAGCGGGCGGGCGAGCTGCCCGGAGGCGAGCAGCTGGGCGCGGCGCGCGGCGGCGCCGAACCGCTCGGCGACGGCTTGGCCGGGGAGGTCGCGGAAGGCGCCGAGCGTGTCGATGCCCAAGTGCCGCAGGGTCTCGCAGGTCTCGGCGTCGATGAGGCCGGTGGCCTGGAGGTCGCGGATGTCGCGGCGGGCGAGGAACGCGGCGTCGCGTCCGGCGGGGACGATCCGGCCTTCGCGAGCGGCGAGCACGGCGGCGAAGAGGCCGTCGGCGACCCCGGTCAGGCAGTCCTGGTCGACCAGGCCGGAGACGGTGTCGATGAGCGTCTCGCAGAACGCGGCCTCATCCCCGGCCCCGCGCCGCAACGGCACGGCGACGACCCCGGGCTCGAGCACTTCGACATAGGGGGTGAGCAGGTCGAGCGCATCGAGCACGGGCTCGAACGCGGCCGCATCCTCGGCGTCCCAGTCCACGAGCCGCATCACGAGCACCCGCCCGCCGGCCCGCCGCACCCGCACACTCACGACCGATCGCCCCCGCCCGAACGAATGGGAACGACCGAGACGCCACGACGCCGCTGCGACGCCCCGTCGGTCTCAACGGCGGTCCCGCGGTCCACGGCCGCCCCGCGCCCGGGGCGGAGCGCGCCGCCCGACTCAGGAGTGGCGGATTGGGCGGGTACCTCACGCCCGCTCGGGCCGCCGCCCGTTCGATGCGGTGCGCCGTTCGCTTCGGCGCCTTGGCGGTCGGCGAAGGCCTCCCGATCGGCCCGGCTAGCGGGGCGGTCGGCGCCGCGAAGCCTGGTGCCTCCCCGTTCGGGAGCATCGCGAACCGCTGGGCCGCCCGTTCGATGCGGTGCACCGTTCGCTTCGGCGGTGGTGCGGGCCGTGCCGGCACGATCGGCGAAGCGCTCGCGCCGAGCGCCGCCCGCTCGGCCCGGTGCGCTGTTCGGCTCGGCTGCTTGGCGGTCCGTGAAGGCCCCCCTATCGCGGCCGGCGGGGTGGTCGGCGCGAGTAGCGCCCCGCTCGGCGGGCGCATCGCGAGCTGCCGCCTCACGACGCCCGCGCGGAGCATCGCCAGCCTGGCGCGGTGCGCTGCTCGCTTCGGCCGATTGGCGGTCCTCGAAGCCGACCCTATCGGGACGGCTCGCGCGCGCGGCGGCTTCGCGTCCACGACTGCCGGCCGTTCGCTTCGGCGTGCGGTTGGCTTCGACCGCCTGCCGGTCCATTGCGGAGCGCTGCCGGAGGTCGATGACGTTCTCGGGGACGGCTTCCGCCGCTTCCGCCTCGCCGCCGTAGGGCCAGATGCGGGCCTCGTGGACGCCCCCGGACCGCCAGTGGGCGGCGACCTCGAGCTCGCAGGCGTCGAGGCGTCCGGCTCCCCAGCGGCGTCCGGCGTTGGGGCGCAAACCCTTCCATCGGGCGCGGGCGACTTCGAGGCGGGCGTCGGCGCCGACCACGGGCCGGGTCTCCCACCAGATGATCGCGGTGCCGCTCTTGCGTGCCCGTGCGGCCAGCCGCCGCACCTGCGTCGGGGTGAGGCCTTCGCTCGGGACCACGACCGCCGCCACGCCCTCGGCGAGCGTGCCCGCCGCCTCGACCACGAGCGGTCCCGGGTCGACCAGCGCCACCCGTCCCAGATCCACCCCGGCGGCCGTCGCCGCCAGCGGGTACACCCGGGGCATCCCGACCAGCGCGCACCAGGCCCCGGCCCTGGTCGGACCGGCCAGCAGCCGCCACAGCAGCGAGGTCGCCCCGCGCCGCGAGGCCATGATTGCGGTCACAGTCGCGAGTCCGCCGTGGGGGAGGAGCGCGGAAATGTCGGGGGTGACGGGCAGGATGGCCTTCGCCGGCTGGATCGACCCGGGAGCGGCGCCCGGGAGCGGCGCGGCCTCCGGTTCCGGAGCGCGGCGCGGTTCTGCGCTCAGCGGCCCGCCCGCGAGGCGGGCCTCGCGCCCGGCCTTCGCTTCGGCTGCGGGGCGCAGCTCTGCGGCGGTGCGCAGGCCGAGCTCAGCGGCCAGCGCGGCCGCGACGGATGTCGCCACCAGTTCCCCCGTGTCTTGTCGAACATGTGTATCAAGATCAACATACCGAACTGCGGGCAGCGCGCAACCTCAAACAGGTGTTTGATAAATCTCTTGGCGTAGACCCACAGGTCACATGGCACGGAATGGCCACGAAACGGCGTTCGGCGATGAACGGGCCCAACCCGGCCACCGCGCTCGCCGCGCGAGGAAGCGCCCGAACGGCGCGGGGCTCGGAGACCGTTTCGGCGGATCGCCCCCGCTGAGCGGCGTCCGGGAGGACCGACCACGCCTCCGGCGCTCCCGGAGCGGGGCGCGGCCGTTCCGGCTGGTCGGAACCCGGAAACGCGAAAGGGAAGGGGCCTGCGCCTCTTCCCACTCCAGAATATAACCCGGGGGTTCCGAAACCAGGTGCACCGGGGTGCGTTTTCGCAGTTCAGTGTGGTTCACAATCGTATTTCACGCCAGCACTCGCAACGCCGAGGGGACCGGAATGCACACGCCGCCGATCGAAGGGGCCGCAGTAGTGAACCAGACCCGCACCTCCACCTCCGCCGCCCGCACCAGCGCCTTCCGACTGCCCGACCGACTCGCCGCGAAGGCCGACCCGCGGCTCATCGCCGACGACGAGCGGCACTTCGCCGCCATCGAAGCCAGCCTCGAGCAGTCGATCGCCGAGATCGGCGAGCGCCTCGCCGCCGCCCGCAGAGCACCCGGCGGCACGGGGCGGTTCGAGGGCCAGGCCGCCGCCGACCGGGACCGGGAGATCCACCGGCTCACCGGCCGCCTGGGCACCCTCCGCCGCTTCGGCATGGACCTGTGCCTGGGCCGGACCGTGGCCGCCGACGGCGAGACCGTCTACATCGGCCGCCTCGGGCTCACCGCCGCCGACGGCCGCCGCCTGCTGCTCGACTGGCGCTCGCCCGCCGCCGAGCCGTTCTTCGGCGCGACCCACGCCGACCCGATGGGCCTCGCCAGCCGCCGCCGCTACCGCTGGACCCGCGGCCGCATCAGCGACTACTGGGAGGAGGTGTTCACCCTCGACGGCCTCGAAGGCCATGCGGCCCTTGACGACCAGTCCGCGTTCATCGCCAGCCTCAGCACCAGCCGCTCCGAGCGGATGCGGGACGTCCTGGGCACCATCCAGGCCGACCAGGACGCGATCATCCGGGCCGGATCGAGCGGCACGCTCGTGGTCGACGGCGGCCCCGGCACCGGAAAGACCGTCGTCGCCCTCCACCGCGCCGCCTACCTGCTCTACTCCGACCCGCGCGTGGGCCACCACAAGGGCGGGGTCCTCGTCGTCGGCCCGCACCAGCCGTACCTGGCCTACGTCGCCGACGTCCTGCCCAGCCTCGGCGAGGAGGGCGTGCAGACCTGCACGGTCCGCGACCTCCAGCCCGAGGGCGCGACCGCCCCTGAGGAGGCGGACCCCGATGTCGCCGCATTGAAGTCCGGCATGGAACTGCTAGGGGCGATCGAGCCGGCGGTGCGCCGCTACGAGCGCCCGCCCGCCTCAGGGACGACCGTCGAGACCCACTGGGGCGAGGTGCGCATCAGCGCCGACGACTGGGCCGACGCGTTCGACGCGGCGGGCCTCGGCACGCCCCACAACGAAGCGCGCGAAGCGATCTGGGACGAACTGGTCACGATCGTCGCCGAGAAGCTCGACGAGGAGGAGATCGACGAGGGCCTGCTGCGGCAGTCCCTCGCCCGCAACCGGGACCTGGTGCGCGCCTTCGACAAGGCCTGGCCCGTCATCGAACCCGCCGACCTCGTCACAGCATTGTGGGCGGTCCCCGACTTCCTGGGCATGTGCGCGCCCTGGCTCGACGAGGACCAGGTCTCCCTGCTCCACCGCGCCGACGGCGCGCCCTGGACCGCGTCCGACCTGCCGTTCCTCGACGCCGCGCGGTTCCGGCTCGGCGACCCCGAGGCGTCCCGCGACGCCCGCCGCCGCGAGGCCGAGATCGCCGCCGAGCGCGTGGTCATCGACAGGGTCGTGGAGGACATCCTCGAAGCCGGGGACGGCAATGTGGAGGAGATGATCCTGCTCAAGGGCGCCGACCTCCAGGACGCCCTGGTCCACTACGAGGACTTCGAGACCGCCGACCCGGACCTGCTCGCCGGTCCGTTCGCGCACGTCATCGTCGACGAGGCCCAGGAGCTGACCGACGCCGAATGGCAGATGCTGCTGCGCCGCTGCCCCTCCCGCAGCTTCACGATCGTCGGCGACCGAGCCCAGGCCCGGCACGGCTTCACCGAGTCGTGGAGCGAGCGCCTGCACCGCGTCGGCCTCGACCGCGCCCGCCTCGCGTCGCTGAGCATCAACTACCGCACGCCCGAAGAGGTCATGGCCGAGGCCGAGCAGGTCATCCGGGGCGCGCTTCCGGACGCGAACGTGCCGACCTCGGTGCGCAGCAGCGGCGTCCCCGTCCAGCACGGATCCACTGAGGACCTCGAAGCGATCCTCGGCGCCTGGCTGGCCGCGCACGACGACGGCACCGCCTGCGTCATCGGCGCTCCCGGTTTCGAGCCCACCGCCCGGATCCGCTCGCTCACCCCGGAGCTCTCGAAGGGGCTCGAGTTCGACCTGGTCGTCCTCGTGGACCCGCAGGCGTTCGGCGAGGGCATCGAAGGCGCGGTGGACCGGTACGTGGCGATGACCCGCGCGACCCAGAAGCTCGTGATCCTCACGAGCGATTCGATCGCAAGGCCCGCCGCCTAGGGGAAGGACCGGCCGCGCGGCGATCCCGCGCGGCCGGTCCACTTGCGCCGCAAGCTAATCGATGGTGTGTCCGCCGTTGACCGTGAGGCGCTGGCCGGTCACGAAGGCCGCGGCGTCAGAGACCAGATAGGACACCGCAGCGGCGATGTCGCCCGGCACCCCGATGCGGCCCAGCGGCAGGTCCGCGAGATACCCGGCCAGGTCGGCCTCGCCGAGCTCGCCGTGCCGCTCGACCGGGATCCAGCCCGGCGCGACCAGGTTCACGGTGATCCCGTCCGGGCCGAGCTCCCGCGCCCACGAACGGGTCAGGCCCCACTGCGCGCCCTTCGCCGCCACGTACGCCGACCAGCCCGCCAGCGCCCGCTCGAACATGTCGGAGCCGATCTGCACCACCCGGCCGCCCCCGGCCGCGCGCATGTCCGGCAGGAACGCCTTGAGCAGCAGGGTGGGGCTCTTCACGAAGAACTCGAGCTGCGCGAGGTGGTCGTTCCATTCGAGGTCGTCGATCGCGACTTCCGGCTGCGGCCCGGTCGCGTTGGCCACCAGCACCGTCACCGGCCCCAGCTCGGCGCGCACCCGCTCGGCGAGCGCCGCGACCGCGGCCTCGTCGGTGACGTCCCCGCCGAAGGCCGCCGCGGTCCCTCCCGCCGCCTCGATGTCCGCGACGACCCGCTCCGCCCCCTCGCGGCTCGAACCGTAGTTGACCGCGACGGCGAACCCGTCGGCGGCCAGGCGGCGGGCGATGACCGCCCCGAGGCCGCGCGAAGCGCCGGAGACGAAGGCGACGGGGGCGTTCTGACCGGGACCGGTCATGGGGATCCTCCAGGGAGTCGGATGGTCGGGAGCGGTACCACCCTAGACCAGCCGCGCGGCGGTCCCGCGCGGCCGGCCGGTCCCGGCCGCTCCCGCTTCTCGAACCCGAACTCGTGCTTGAGGAACGAGGTCCGGTACTCGTGCCCCGGGCATGGCGGGGTCAACCGCGCGGCCTGGAACCGCCGCCAGCCGTCGCCCAGCGCTTGGGTGCCGGAGTCGTACCGCCGAGTTCGATCTCGGCTTCGTAGTCGTGCAGGTGGATCTGCCACAGGGCGGGCAGGAGGAACTTCGGCTCCGCACCGCCACCGGCACCACCGTGGTCGCGCATGTGCGCCGCCGCCGCCTCGAACGCGCCCGGCACCTGCTCCTGGAGTCGACGCTGTCGATCCCGGCGGTCGCGGCGGCGGGGGACATCGCCGACCTCCAGGCGTTCAACAAGGCCTGCCGCCGCGAGCTCGGCCGCCTCGGCCCTGCGCGAGGCGGCCGGAAAACTCTGAGCCCGCGAGGGGTTACCGGCGGGTCACACCACTGGTATGTTTCCAAAAGTTACTCACGTCACGCCCGGAGGTGCCCGTGACCGCAACGCCGCGTCTGCCCGACTTCGCTTGGGGGGTGGCCACATCAGCCTTCCAGATCGAAGGCGCCACGGCCGAGGACGGACGCGGACCGTCCGTCTGGGACACCTATGCGGGCACGCCGGGGAAGATCCGCGACGGCCACACCGCCGACACCGCCTGCGACCACTACCACCGCTACCCCGAGGACATCGCCCTCATGCGCGACCTCGGCATCGACGTCTACCGCTTCTCCATCAGCTGGCCGCGCGTGCGGCCCGGCGGCACGGGCGCGGTCAACGACGCCGGGCTCGACTTCTACGAACGCCTCGTCGACGGGCTCTTGGACGCCGGGATCACCCCGCTGGCGACCCTCTACCACTGGGATCTGCCGCAGCCGCTCGAGGACGCCGGCGGCTGGCTCGACCGCGACACCGCCCACCGCTTCGCCGAGTACGCCGCGATCTGCGCCGAGCGCCTCGGCGACCGCGTGCGGCATTGGATAACCCTCAACGAGCCCTTCGAGCACATGGCCCTCGGCTACGCGCTCGGCCAGCACGCGCCCGGCCACCTCCTCCTGCTCGACGCGCTTCCCGCCGCCCACCACCAGCTCCTCGGCCACGGCCTCGCCACGAGCGCCCTGCGCGCGGCGGGCGCGCCGTTCGTCATGCTCACGAACAGCTACACGCCCGCAGTCCCGTTCAGCGGCAACGAGAACGACCTTGCCGCCGCCGCGGCCTACGACCTCATCCACCGCCGCCTGTTCACCGACCCCGTGCTGGTCGGCCGGTACCCGGACTTCTCGGCCCTCGGCCTCGGCGCGCTCCCGTTCCTCAAGGACGGCGACCTCGAGGCCATCGCGCAGCCCCTCGACGGCCTCGGCGTCAACTACTACAACCCGACCCGCCTCACCGCGGCCCCGCCGGAATCGCCGCTGCCCTTCGACATCGTCGAGTTCGACGATGTGAAGACCACCGACTTCGACTGGCCCGTCATCCCCTCCGGCCTCACGCAGACCCTTGTGGAGCTCACCGAGGACTACGGCGACGCGTTGCCGCCCCTGTGGATCACCGAGAACGGCTGCTCCTACAGCGTCCCGCCCGCCGCGGACGGCACCATCCCCGACCAGGACCGCATCGACTACCTCGCGGCGCACGTGGAAGCCCTCGACGCCGCGACCGCGCAAGGCGTCGACGTGCGCGGCTACCTCGTGTGGAGCCTCCTCGACAACTTCGAATGGGCCGAGGGCTACCACCAGCGCTTCGGACTGGTGCATGTGGACCCCGAGACGCAGGACCGCACCCCTAAGGCGTCCTTCGACTGGTACCGGAGACACATCGAGGAGCGCCGCGGAGCGACGCAGAGGCAGAGCGAGAGCCGCCGCCCGTGACCACCGCCCCCGAAGCCCCTCCTCCCGCAGCCCTCGCCCAACCCGAACGGAACGTCGGCAAAGCCTGGATCGGCGGCATCACCACCGCCATGCTCGGTCTCTACATGGCCTTCTTCACCCCGATCCAGATCCTCCTGCCGCTCCAGCTCGCCGAGATCGACGAAGACGGCAAGGTCGCCGCGTTCGGCCTCGTCACCGGCGTCGGCGCACTCGTCGCCGTCGTCGCCAACCCCCTCGCCGGGGCGCTCTCCGACCGCACCGCGGGCCGCTTCGGCCGCCGCCACCCCTGGACCGTCGGCGGCATCGCCGTCGGCGCCGCCGGGCTCTACCTCCTCGGCCTCCAGACCACCGTCATCGGCGTGCTCCTGTGCTGGTGCCTCGCCCAGGCCGCCCTCAACGCGGGGTACGCCAGCCTCAACGCGGGCATCCCCGACCACGTGCCCGTCCGCCAGCGCGCCGTCGTCTCCGGCTGGATCGGCTTCCCGCAGGCCCTCGGCCTCGTCGTCGGCGCGGTCGTCGTCACCATGCTCGTGACCGACATCCCGACCGGCTACCTCGTGATCGGCCTGGCCGCCTTGGTGATGGCGCTCCCGTTCGCGCTGTCCACTCCGGACCCGCCACTGCCGCGCGCCGCGCGCCCGCCCTTCGACCGGCGCGCCCTCCTCGCCATGTTCTGGGTGTCGCCGCGCGCCCACCCCGACTTCGCGTGGGCGTGGTTCACCCGCTTCCTCGTCATGCTCGGCAACGCCACCGGCACGCTCTACCTGCTGTACTTCCTCGAGGACGCCGTGCGCTACGAGGAGCGGTTCCCCGGGCACAGCGCCGACGAGGGCGTCCTCATCCTCACGCTGCTCTACACCGGCGGGGTCATCGCCACCGCCGTCGCGGGCGGCGTGCTCTCGGACCGGATCGGCCGCCGCAAACCCCTCGTGGTCGCCTCCTCTGCGATCATCGCCGCCGCCGCGCTGATCCTGGCGTTCTGGCACACCTGGCCCGCCGCCATCGCCGCCGCCGCGATCATGGGCGCGGGCTTCGGCGTCTACCTCTCGGTCGACCAAGCGCTCATCACCCAGGTCCTCCCGGCCGCCACCGACCGCGCCAAAGACCTCGGCATCATCAACATCGCCTCCACCGCACCGCAAGTCCTCGGCCCGGCCCTCGCCGCCCCGATCGTGGCAGGGCTCGGCGGCTACTCCGCGCTCTACGCGGTGAGCGCCGCGGTCACCCTCCTCGGCGGCATCCTGGTCTGGCCCATCAAATCCGTGCGCTGACACCAATCGGGCTGTCGGTACCCGGTGCCAGAATCGGCACATGGGGCGAGTGCTGCTGGACGAGATGATCGAGACCGACTACGGACTGTTCGAACTGTGCTGGGGCGACTACGGTTTCGACGGCGATCTCGAACGGAACTTCGCCGGTCAGGTCAACGGCTTGGCCGGAGCCGCTTCAGGCCTAGGGTTGTTCGTCCATCTCGCCGGGCGGTCCGGGGGCTCGCCCGTGCGCATCGTCTTGGCGTCCGATCCTTCTCCGGCTGATGTCGAATCGTGGGAGGACATCGTCGAGGTCTCCATCGCAATTCCACCTGGCGCTGAGGTGGTGTGGTGTACCTTTGCGGGCGGCGACGGCGGTGACCTCGACCTTCCTTGCGGGACCTACCGGGTGCGCGTCAGCGCCTACGGGCGCGATGCCGCCCATCAGGGCGAGTACGCGGAGGGCGGAGTGGACCGCTACCTGCTGGAGCTGTGGCCGGCCCCGGTCCGACCCGACGCGATCATCAAGAGCACCAGCGCCGATGCCGACTACTGGCACCGCGAAGTGGGAAGTCGTCGCAGCGGGCTTTTAGTATTCGGGCATGCCCGCCACGATGCTCTACTGTGCCGACATGCTCCGGCCGCGCCGTCCCGACGAGCACTATGCGGCCGAGGCGGCGCTGGCCGCCGGGCTCGGTGCGGCGGTCGCGCTCGTCGACCATGAGGCGTTGGCGCGCGGTGCGATCGCCCAGGCGGTCGCCCGGATCCCTGCCGGACTGGGCGCGGCCTGGTACCGCGGTTGGATGGCGACCGGCGGGCAGTACGCCGCCCTGTACGGCGCGCTCGCCGAGCGCGGCGTCGAGCTCGTGACGGGGCCGGAGCGGTACCGGGCGGCGCATGAACTGCCCGGCTGGTACGGCGCGTTCGCGGGGCTGACCCCGGCCACACGCTGGCTTTCCCTGCAGCCCAACGAGATCCCGAGCGTTGAGGAGCTGGCGGTGGTGGCGGGGGAGTTGGCGGGTGGACCGGGGATGGTGAAGGACTTCGTGAAGTCGCGCAAGGGCGAGCCGGAAGCGTTCTACGTGGCCGACCTCGCGGATGTCGCGGCGCTGCGCGCGACCGCTGCCTGTTTCATCGAGCGCCAAGGCTCAGACCTGGCCGGCGGACTCGTGGTGCGGGCGTTCGAAGACTTCGTCGGCTCGGGCGGTCGTGCTGCCGAGGCGCGGGTGTGGTGGGTCCGAGGCGAGCCGGTGGTCATCGGCCCGCACCCTGACCGGCCGGACACCGTCGTCGAACCCGACCTGAGCGGGGTCGCGGAAGCCGTTGCGGCCCTGGGGTGCCCGTTCGTCACCACCGATCTCGCGCAGCGCGCCGACGGCGTGTGGCGGGTGGTCGAGGCGGGCGACGGGCAGGTGAGCGACTTCCCGCGGGGCGTCGATCCGGAGCCGCTGCTGCGTGCGCTTATCGCGGCGAGCGGCTGAGGTCTTCAGGTGGCAGGCTCAGGGCTCGGCTGATGGCCGGGAGGTCCTGGTATTCGCGCCAGAGGACGATCTTTCCGTCGCGGACGCGCAGGACGGCGATGAAGGCCGCGGAGCCGGAAAGGCCGGTGGTGGTGACCGTGCCGGTGAGTTCGTATTCGACGACGAGGACCTCGGGGTCGGCGGTCGCGAGTGTGGACAGTTCGCGGAAGGCTTCGAAGCGGAACGGGAGCGGGCGGCTCGCGTAGAACTCGAGCCATTCCGTGCGGCCTTCGAAGCGGCGGGCTCCCGGCGGGGAGAACGGGGTTTCGACGACGATGTCGTCGGCCAGGAGTTCGGCGGGGAGCAGGGTCGGGCCGTCTTCGCGGAGGACGGCCTGCTGCATCTGCCGGTAGATCTCGAGCGGCGTGGCCGCGGTCGTACTGGGCATGGTGGTGCCTCCGAGAGTAAACTGAGTGTGACTCGACTTCCGAATATAATGAGTGCGACTCACTTTGGCAAGGGGGATCTCGAATGAACCGGGACAGCGTGGGGCCCAAGGACGGGCGACCCGTGCGCGCTGACGCCCAGCGCAACCGCGCGCGCATCCTCGAAGCGGCCGAAGCGGTCTTCGCTGAGCAGGGCGCGTCCGCCGCCACCGATGCCGTCGCCGCCCGCGCCGGGGTCGCGATCGGTACGGTCTTCCGCCACTTCCCGACCAAGCCCGACCTGCTCAAAGCCGTGGTGATGAACTTGCTCGACCGGCTCATCGGCAAGGCCGAGGCGATGGTCCGCGACCGGGACCCGAACGCGCTGTTCGGGTTCGGCGCCCTCATCATGGAGGCCGCCGCCTCGCAGCGGGCGATCTTCGCGCGCCTCGCCGAGACCGGGGTGCAAGTGCGCGTCGCCGATGCGCTGGAGCGGCTGCGGCCCTCGGTCGACGTCCTGCTCGAGCGGGCTCGTGACGGTGGTGTCGTCAGGGAGGACCTGCGGTCCGACGAGCTCATCGCGCTGCTCGCCGCCCTCTGCCAGGAAGCCGTCGCCGCCGAATGGGACGAGGCGCTGCGCCGCCGCGCCCTCGACCTGCTCTTCGACGGCCTGCGGCGAGCGTGAAGGGGCGCCGCCCCCGCAGGCGACGCCCCTGGCCGACCGGACTCAGGCGTCCGGGTTGTACTTCGTATAGCAGGTGTGCCCGGAACCGGCTTGGGCCGTGGCCTTGGACCACTGGCCGGGGCCGGCGACGCCGCGCTGGGTGTCGTCGCCGATGATCGCGGTGGAGCTGTGGAAGTTCGTCGGGTGGTAGTAGTTCGAGATGCACTTCGACGACCACCAGTGATCGCCCGAGGCGGTGCCCTGGCACCAGGTGCCGCCGCCGATGTCCTGGCAGGTCACGGACTCGGCGTCCATGCCGGGCGAGGCCTGCACCGAGGTCGCCGGAGCGACGGCGAGCACGGCCGCGGCCCCGAAGGCGAGCAGGATGTTGCGTTTCGTGCGCCGCATAGCGCACCCTCCTTGCATCTGAAGTGGATGGCACCGATTCGACTGCGCCGGTTCGTGTCCGGGATCGGTGCCGGTGGGCCGCAGTGGCACACGCCCCAGAAAGTATCACTTACAGTGACGAGATGCTCGCGTTCAGTGAAGCTGTCCGGTGTCCGACAGTCAGGCGGCCGTCCTGCGGTACTGCGACGGCGTGGTGCCGTACTCGCGGGCGAACGCCTGCCGCAGCGCCTCGGCGGAGGCGAACCCGCAGCGGCTCGCCACCCGCGCCACCGGCAGGTCCGTCGTGGAGAGCAGCTGCGCGGCCGCCGTCACGCGCGCCTGCCTGACGTACCGGCCCGGCGTCTGGTGCAGATGCAGGCGGAACAGGCGGGTCAGGTGCCGCGGGCTCACCCGCGCGACCCCCGCCAGCGCCTCCGTGGACAGATCGCCGTCGAGCGCCTCGCCCACATGGTCGGTGACCTTGCGGACCAGGTCGTGGTCGACCGCGGGCGCGGCGGTGAACATGCTCATCTGCGCCTGGTTCCCGGGCCGGTGCAAGTAGGTGACCATCGCCCGCGAGACCCAGCGGGCCATGTCCGGCCCGTAGTCCGCCTCGATGAACGACAGCGCGAGGTCGAGCGCGCTCGTCACCCCCGCCGCGGTGTAGACGTTCCCGTCCCGGATCCAGATCGGGCGCGGGTCCACTTCGACGCCCGCGTACTGCTCGGCGAGGCGCTCGGCGAAGTGCCAGTGGGTGGTCGCCCGCTTCCCGTCGAGCAGCCCCGCCGCCGCGAGGACGCTCGCGCCGGTGCACAGGGACGCGATGCGCTCGCTCTCGCGGGCGAGGCGCCGCACATGCCCCACCAGCCGCTCATCGTGGGCCGCGCCCTCGTGCCCGAGCCCGCCCGAGACCACGAGCGTCCCTATCGGACCGCGCAGGCGTTCGAGCGCCGCCTGTCCGTTGAGGACCAGCCCTGACGAGCAGGTGATCGGCCGCCCGCCCGGGGTGGCGAGCACGAGGTCGTAGCCGAGCGCCGCGTCGATCACCCGGACCGAGTCCAGTGTGGTCGTGACGCAGGCGATGTCGAGGAGTTCGGCGTCGTCGTACCCGACGACGACCACGCGATGCGGTGCCATGCCCTCCAGCCTAGGTCTGAAAGACCTGGATGCCAAGATTTCGGACCTGCCTGGTCCGGAACGTTGAACTCCTCGGGGGATCGGGGGATGGTTGACCCAACGGATACCCCCTCTAGGTATGGAGACCAGCCATGACGACCACGACCACCGAAACCCTGCCCCGCTCGGGGAACCCGCTCCGGGCCGCCCTGCGGCGCTGGCCGACCGCGGCCGGCATCGCGATGGCCGCCTTCGTGGCCTGGGGCGTGACCTCCGGGGCCGACATCGCGCCGGTGCTCACCGCCTCCGGGTTCGTCTACATCGGCGCCGCGGCCTTCCAGCGCCGCGGCGCGGCCTGGCCGGTGTTCTTCCTGTCCTTCGCCGTGATCGCCGCCGCCGGGTTCACCGCCTACGAAGCGGACTTCGCCGTCTGGGGCCTCATCGGCATCGCCGTCCTGCTCGCGGCCTACGGCCTCGTGCGCGGCGCGGCCCGCCCGGCGGAAGGCCTGCCGCTGCAGAGCCTCGCGATGCTCGGCTTCGGCGCGGTCGCCGTGGCGGTGCTCCTCGTCGGCGGCGACCTCGGGCTCTACCTGGTGGCGGCCGGCCTGCTCGGCCACGCGGCCTGGGACGTGTGGCACCACCGCACCGAGCGGGTCGTCTCCCGGTCGCTGGCCGAGTTCTGCGTCGTCCTCGACACCCTGGTGGCCGCGGCGATGATCGTCGTCGCGATCGCGAACTGACCGCGTTGGAAACCGTGGATCGCTGTTGACATCCGTGCGCCCATTGCGCACCATATATTGAATATGTTCGATGTGACCGCATTGCTCCGGGCGGTCGCATCGGCGCGCGACGACGCGAAGGCGGTCAGCATGACGAACCCACCGCAACCCGGCAGCTCCCGACGCACGGCCCTCAAGCGGATCGCGGCCACCGCCGCTGCCGCCGTCACCGCACCGCTCATCGGCGGCGTGGACCCCGCCCGGGCCGCCGACGCCGCGGCCCGGCAGATCGGCACCGCCGCATGGGAGACCCTCATCGACGGCAACTCCTTCGCGAGCCGGGCCGCCCTCGAATCCGAATGGAACTACCTGTACCCCTGGGGTGCCGACCACAACGGCACCGCCCGGATGTACGCGTCCTCGACGGACGCCAACCACTGCTTCATCTCGCCCGCGGGCGTCCTCAACCTCAAGGCCACGCGCATCACCTGGAACGAGGGCAACAGCAGCAAGGACCCCTACCTGCCCATCCGCTACCACTCGGCGGCCATCCACGCCAAGAACCAGGTCCTCGTCAACGACCGGTACCCGAACTGGGAGATCCGCGGCGAGTTCCAGGCCCCCTCGGCGCCCGGCACCTGGCCGGCGTTCTGGATCACCGGCGCCGCCTCCTGGCCGCCCGAGAGCGACATCCTCGAGTACAAGGGCGACAACCGCAACTGGTTCAACACCTACGACGGCGCCTGGGACAACACGCTCGTCACCGTCGCCTCGCCCGGCAGCTGGCACGAGTACCGGATCTGGATGACCAAGACCTCCGCCGCCGACGTCCAGATCCACTACTACCTCGACGACGTCTGGAAGGCCGCCCACACCGGCTCCAACTTCGTCGGCAAGCCGATGAACATCATCATCAACCTCCAGATGGAGGGCTCCTCGGGTGCCAACGGCCCCACCGGCGACACCTACTACAAGGCGCGCAACGTCTACGTCGGACGCACCAACAACGGCTGACCCGCAACCGGAAAGGACCCGGCTCCTGCGGCCGGGTCCAGTTCCCGTCCATTCGCGGGGTTGGCTTTGGGAAGCGATTGCCCTAAGCTTTACATTGACACACATCAATGCCCGGTTCGCTGAGGAACCACCCGGCATGTCTCAGCGACCGGCTCTCCCCTGGAGACGACATGCCAATGAACCTCCGAGTCCCCCCGCGCCGCGGGCGGACGGCGGCCGTCCTCGCCGCCGTGCTGGGCGCGGTGATCGCCGCCGCCGGGACCTTCTTCATCACCGGCACGGCGCAAGCGGTGACCACCGGCGTCTGGTACCACATCGAGTCGCGCCATTCGGGGCTCGTGCTGGGCATCCGCGCGGCCTCGACCGCCGGCGGCGCCGAGGTCGTCCAGTGGTCGAGCAACGGCTCCTACGACCAGCAGTTCCGCTTCATCGACGCCGGCGGCGGCTACTACAAGATCCAAGTGCGCCACTCGAACCAGGTCCTGGACGTCGAAGGCGCGAGCAGCGCCGACGGCGCGAAGATCCAGCAGTGGGGCGACGCCGGCAGCGCCAACCAGCAGTGGCGCGTCACCGAATCGGGCGGCTACGCCACCATCGTCAACCGCGCCTCCGGCAAAGCCCTCGACGTCTGGGAGTGGTCCACCACCGCCGGCGGCCGCATCTCCCAGTACGCCGCCACCGGCGCCGCCAACCAGCAATGGAAACTCGACCCCGCCGAAGGCGACGTCGACGCCGACTACGTGGTGGCCCTCGACGGCTCCGGCACCCACACCACGGTGCAGGCGGCGGTGAACGCCGCGCCCTCCGGCTCGACCATCCTCATCAAGAAGGGCACCTACAAGGGCAACGTGACCGTGCCGTCCTCGAAGACCGGCATCACCTTCCTCGGCGCCACCGGGAACGCGGCCGACGTCGTCATCCACGACAACCGCTGCGCCGCCTGCGACAACGGCTCCGGCGGCACGTGGGGGACCAGCGGCAGCGCCAGCGTCCTCCTGCAGGGCGCGAACTTCACCGCCGAGGACCTGACCTTCGCCAACACCTACGACGAGGCGGCCAACGGGCAGAGCCAGGCCGTCGCCGTCAAGGTCCAGGGCGACCGGATGGTCTTCGACAACGTGCGATTCCTCGGCAACCAGGACACGCTGCTCACCGACTCGCCCTCGGCGTCCACGGTGTCGCGGCAGTACTACCGCGACTGCTACGTCGAAGGCGACGTCGACTTCATCTTCGGGCGCGGCACCGCCGTGTTCGACGGATGCACCATCCACTCGCTCACGCGCGGCTCCAGCACCAACAACGGCTACATCGCCGCGCCCAGCACCGAGATCACCAACTCGTACGGGCTGCTGTTCTACCAGTGCACCCTGACCAGCAACGCGCCCAGCAACTCCGTGTACCTCGGCCGGCCCTGGCCCGCCGGCGGCTCGACCACCGCGCGCGGCCAGGTCCTCTACCGCCAGACCGTCATGGGCGCGCACATCCGCACGGCCGAACCGTGGTCGGACATGTCCGGTCTCGCCTGGGAGGACGCCCGCCTGCGCGAGTACCAGAACACCGGGCCGGGCGCGACCGTGAACGCCAACCGCCCGCAGATGTCCTCGGGCGACGCCGCCAACTACGAACCCGCGGACTACCTGCGCGGCAGCGACGGCTGGAACCCGATCCGCTAGACGCACCCACCGCCGCCGGGCGCCCCCGCCCGGCGGCCCTCCCTCCACCGGTTACCGGCAGGTTCGCCACCGCCCCGACGCGACCGGTGGTTGTCTGGACGCACCGCCGGGGGGGGCGGGGGGGGGCCCCCCCCCGCACACCGGCGGACGACCAGAAAAGCCCGCCGCCGGAAACCCACCCAAAAACCCCGTGAACCACCCATAGTAACCTCAAAAC